>JBCCXG010000426.1:0-5746 GCA_039191945.1 Bacteroidota bacterium | reverse complement strand
TCGATGACTAGTTCTGGACGATGTATCACCTTAAGTGCCGTTTAGAGGTTCTGTAATGATACAAGGATAGCAGATACCCTCGAGGGGTTGACTGAAAATCCGACTAGCAAGGTCTATTCATCGGTATCGTGTAGAGAATGTTCGACGTAACAATTGCTCGCAAGAGCTTGTAGTAGAAAACTATCCACCGGAGGACTACGGTACGGTGGTTGAAATGCTGTGTCCTGGCTGCGGGGCGATACTTAGTGTGCGAGGTCAAGTGCGATTTGATATCATCGACGGAGAAGAGTAGCTCTTTTTGCTCGTCGCTAGTAACAAACTGACATCCATCATTGTGGGATTGTAAAGGATGATGCTTACTTTATGCAAGCATACCTTACGACAATGATGGAGACCTCGAACGAAAAAAAGCTTACTTCCAGAAGACGCTTCCTGCAAAAATCTGCCGTAGCCCTTGGCGGCTTGTACATTGTGCCACGCCGTGTCCTTGGAGGTTCCGGTTTTGTGGCGCCAAGCGATAAGGTGACAATGGGTTTCATTGGTCCTGGCAAGCAAGGGGTTGGACTGACCAAGCGCTTCATGGGCATCGACGAAGTCCAATTTCTGGCTGGCGCTGATGTCAACAGCAAACACCTTCTACGTTTCCAAGATCAAGTAAAGGCGTACTATTCCGAGAGGAATGGGGCTAGCTACAACAGCTGCGACATCTATGAGGACTATGAGGATTTGCTGGCCAGGCAAGACATCGACGCCGTGATCATCGCCTCCCCCGATCACTGGCACGCGGCGCATACGATTCATGCGGCTGAAGCTGGAAAAGATATCTTTTGCGAGAAACCGCTCTCTCACACAATTGCGCAGGGAAGAGCGATGGTGGACGCTGTGAAAAAGAATGGCCGAGTGCTGCAAACTGGTTCTATGCAGCGATCGGCCGAGGGTTTTCGCAAGGCGGTCAATCTCGTGCGCAGCGGATACCTGGGTGAAATCAAGGAAGTCAAAGTGGCGGTAGGGGATCCTGCAGTCCCCTGTGAGTTGCCTACGGAGGATTTGCCCGATTACATCAACTGGGAGAAGTGGGTAGGACCTTCAAAAATGAGAGGCTACCACTCCGAGATCTGTCCCCGACTGGATCAGAAAGGCTGGGCGATGTGGCGCAAGTACGAAGAATATGGCGGCGGTATCCTTGCAGACTGGGGGGCGCACATGTTTGATATCGCCCAGTGGGCACTAGATATGGACTCTTCAGGCCCGGTGAAGATTTCACCTCCTGGTACAGCGGGAGAGTTCATGACGTTTGAATATGCCAACGGCATCAAAATGACGCACGAAGTATTTGGTCGGGGTTGGGCTGTGAGGTTCATCGGCGCCGAGGGCTCTTTGGATGTCAGTAGAAAATTCTTGGACTCCGATCCAGCATCTATCGCAAAGATGGAATTGAAGGAAAAAGACAAAGTGGCCTACCACAGCGACAACCACTACAAAGACTGGTTGGGAGCAGTGAAGGATCGGTCAGAGCCCATCTGCTCGGCGGAGACAGGTCACCGGACAGCCACCATTTGTCACTTGGGTAATATCACCTATGACCTCAACCGAGAGCTTACTTGGGATCCGGTGAAGGAGAAATTTGACGACGCTGAGGCCAACAAGATGCGCGACTACAAAGAGCGCAAAGGCTTCAAGGTATAGATAAAGGTTAGAAGGGCTACTGGGGCTTGCCCTTAGCTCCTTTTTCCGCCGTGGGGATATCCTGGGGATGCTAGCCCGGATCGCAACGGCATCCAGCGTGGCCTGTGGGAGGGCCAGCGGGGCTGTGATACAGTGGAGAGCCGGCAGGTCATGGGCCCGAAGCCACACATCGGGCTGCTCCCAAAAAACCAAAGTCACATGTCATCGGGAAGGTGTGGCAAACTTGTTAGCTTTGCGCGCTGAATGGAAATACTCGTCGTTTCCCATAAATATCCGCCGTCCATCGGCGGCATGCAAAAGCAGTGCTATGAATTGGTCGAGGGGCTGAAGCGGAACCATACCGTCCATACGCTCATCCATAAAGACGGGACGTCGAAATTCATGTTTCTGTTGCGTTCATCCTTTGAGGCGAGGGCACTGTTGGCAAACAAAAAGATCGGATTGATCTACGCCAATGACGGTTTGATGGCGTTTTTCTTGACGCCGCTGTTCTGGATGACCAAGGTGCCGATCGCGGTAACTGCCCACGGGCTGGATGTGGTTTTTCCGTTGAAGATCTATCAGCGCTGGCTGAGAAAGTATTTCAACAAGTGCAAGGCGGTCATTGCAGTGAGTGATGGCACGACGGAGGAACTTCAGAAACGGGACTTGGAGCCCGATCGGGTGTTTACCGTGCGCAATGGCTTTGATCCAGACTTCCGTCCGCCCGACATTGATTTTGGGTTTCGCCATCGATTGGAGAAGCGGCTGGGCATAGATCTGACGGGCAAAAAGCTGATGGTATCGATCGGACGGAGTGTGCAGCGAAAGGGCTTTTCGTGGATGATTCGTGAGGTACTCCCACAATTGCCCGACAATGTCGTGTATGTCATCATCGGCCCGACACTAGGCTCGTATGACAAAGTGGAAAAGATGCAGCGCAGTCTGCCCAAGAGCCTGTTCAATACACTCGTGCTGCTGGAGGGCATGCCGCTGGATGAGATCGCAGTGCACCACTCCATCCAAGAACTGGGCTTTGCGGATCGTGTCTTTCATATCACTGACATGTCCAACGAGGAGGTGGCGAGTACACTGGCGGAGTCAGACCTATTCGTTATGCCCAATATCCGGGTGGATGGTGACTACGAAGGTTTCGGATTGGTAGCCCTGGAGTCGGTCAGTGCAGGTACGCTGTGTGTGGCTTCGAAAGTGGATGGAATACCTTCAGCGATCACTGAGGATAAGAATGGAATTTTATTGCCCCCGGGTGATGTTCAAGCCTGGACGGATCGGCTAAAAGCGCTCTTGTCAGATGACACGACGAGGACGCAGCTCGCGAAAAAATACAGGGAATATACAATGACGCATGTCTCCTCCTGGCGATCCATGGCGGATGAGTATGAAAAGGTTTTTGAAAAGGTCTTGAGCAAGGCATGAAATTCGTAACCGTAGCGACCAACGACAACGAAGGCTTGCGCCTGCTCAAGAAGTCATGTGATCACTTTGGGATCCAACTGGAAGTGCTGGGATTTGGCCAACCCTACTTTGGTAATGGGACGAAGATCACTTACCTAACGGAGTTTTTGCGGAAGCAAGCAGCGGATGAAGTTGTCTTCTTCACGGATGCCTACGATAGTTATTTCGTCCGGGATGTCTCCACCCTGGAAGCGGACTTTAGGTCCTTTGAGCATCCCATATTGTTTTCTTCTGAGGACAATTACTACTTCCGCATCCAAGGTATTCCGCACTTATTTTGGAACCGATACTACCGCTGGAACTATCCTAAGAGTGAGTCGAAGTTTCCCAAGTATCGTTTTCTCAATTCGGGTGGATACATGGGCTATGCGGGGAAGATCCTCGAGCTCTTCGAGGCCTCAGGGATCCGCAAGGGCATGCGCAGCGACCAGGTCAATTTGCATATCCATATCGTGAAGCATCCCGAGGACATCCAGCTGGACTACGATCACAAGATCTTTACGAACTACGGCAAGTTTGCGGCACCGGATCGATTTACGGTGACCGATGATCGGCTTATCAATAACATGACCGGGACACATCCGTACATTTTTCATTTCCCAGGGCCCAAGCACCGGGGCATGTACGAGTATTCGAAGCAGTTTTCTTTTTTGAAATAAGGCAAGACCCAAAGCAGGTTAAAACGATATCATGAGTTTACACATAGCAGCATTTACTTCCGCTGACCAGCCGATGGCTGACGCACTCAAATCTTATGCTGACTCCCAGAAGGTCTCATTGACCGAAGTTTCGATGGGGGATACGATGGGCACGGAGAAGCAGCGCATCCAACGACTAGACCAACGACTGGGCGAGGCAGGTCTGGCGGCGGATGACCTGCTACTAGTGGTCAACGGTCAAGGCACCTATTTGACCGGGACAAAAGAGGAGATCACCAAGCGGTTCAACCAACAGGAGGCGGATGTGCTCTTCGCCGCGGATGCCAACTTTCGCTATCCTGAAGGCCCACTACAGTACTATCATTGGAAGTTTTATCCCCGGTGGCACAAGTATTATAACTACTTAAATGCTGATGCCTTCATGGGCAAGGTAAGTGTGATCCAGAAGCTGCTGCAGGATATTTCAGCTCATTACCATTTCGATACGAATGAGGTCAATCCGAAGGACTGGTATTTCACAAGGTACTACCTCGATCAGTCCCTCGATATTGTGAATCCAACCTATCAGATCGATGTGGATGGCAACCAGGAAATACTCGCCGGGACCGGTGGATCGGTCGGCGCTGTGAAGTGGCCTTTTGTCAACTGGGTCGAGGACCACTTCCTGCATTTGCACGAGGAGACGCTTGTAGAGAAAAGTGCCTCTTTTCGCCAATCCAAAGTTCGGGGTCTCGCAAAGAACGGAGAGTCGTTCAGGAATCGTCGTACCAAGACGAATCCCCTCGTGGTCTCGGTTCCGTTGGACAAGGCTGCAGATGTAGACTTTGTAAAAGGAGTGGGATTGGGCAGTTGGTTCAAGAGTTTGTGGGCTTGGATTCGTGCGGTAGGGCAGTTCAAGATTGTCTTCGTGGTCAATCGCTTCTCGATCAATCCCCATCATATGTTTCGCTTTGAGAAGCACAAAAACCCGGATTATGAGGCGACCATGCAGCAGTTTCTGGGATATCTGGATCGTGGAGAGGCCTTCACCTTTGCACATTTCAACGACGGGGAGCTCAATTTCATTCGGAAGTTCCTCGCTGGTGACCATAAAAAAACCTGGAATGGCCGAATTCAGGATCAGTATGACGTGCCGCTGGCCGAGCGCTTGCTCGATAGCATCAAGTACCAGCAGGACAACTACTTCATTGGAGTCAGCTGCTCTACTTGTGCAGCCCCGCGGCGCAAGATCGCTGACGAGCTTATGGGTGAGTACCGGGGAAAAGTAGGTGCGATGGTTTTCCATCACAACCTCAGGTATCTTCCCAAGATCATCTCTCAGATGGTCCATCGGGAGATGTTTTACGTGATGAATGATTACCAAAAGCTGGACATCCTTGAGAACCTTGGCGTGACGGTGAAAGAGGAAAATAAGATCAAGATACCGTTTGTGAACTCTCACAAGGAGTACGACAATTTGAAGGATAAACAATTCCCAGATGGCTCATTCGTCATCCTCATGTGCGGGATGCTCGCGAAGATCCTGATCCGAAACTGGTACGAGCTTAATCCTACGGTGACTTTTATTGCCTTGGGTTCCACGATGGACGACTTCATTCAGCTGTCCAATACGAACTATTCACCCTACCCGAACAAAACGCTGCCCCTGACCCTCAATATCCACTTAATCACGTCCTTCCTTTTTGGCAAGAAGAAGCAGTGTGTCGAATGCTATAATATTTAGGTTCTTCCTCCGCTGATTGGACCGAGTAGGTTTTCCGCCCCAGGCGGAGGGTTGGCAATGCTTTAAGGTTGAGAGCTTTTTGGGCGGCTATCGGGCTGTCCAGTATATCTGGCTCCCCGCTACCCGTCGCTCTGCCGGAACCCCGAGTATAGCTGGTAGTCTGTGATCATTATCATTTCTCGGGTTTCCGGCGCCCCGCCGATGCCCTTACCATCCCGGCCGC
>JBCCXG010000425.1:0-5787 GCA_039191945.1 Bacteroidota bacterium | reverse complement strand
TGATGGGATGCCCATGCCATTAGAAGTAGCTAATAATATCCCAGTGCACGATGTGCTGTTCATCGATGTATTACGTGGCCCAGAAGCCGCAATCTATGGATCCAGGGGTGGTAGCGGGGTCATCGCCATGTACACCAGGCGGGGTGGCGAAGGGTCGATCAGTCAAAGAGAACCGATTGGATTGACAACCCTACGGCTAGCGGGCTTCACGGCACCCAGACAGTTTCATATGCCCGACCATGGCAATCCTTCTGAAGATGAAAAAATCAGACCAGACTACAGAAGTACAGTCTACTGGAACCCACGGCTCGAGGCAAAGGGGGCATATGCTGAAGACTCTTTCTACACTTCAGATGAAACCGGGGAGTTTATCATCTACAGTGAGGGAATTGGAATTGACGGTCGGATATATTTGGGCTCGACCTCCTTTCAGGTACGGTAGGTTGATTGAGAAAAGCTACTACTCCTTTTGTCGGCGATAGCGCCGCTGCACAATGGCGTTGAGGTACGTTTTCGAATCGACCAACTCAAAGCTCAAGGGATGGCCCAAAGCACCAAACAAGGGGCTCCCGCCACCTAAAACAATGGGTATCGTGCTCACCACCAGCTCATCAATCAGGTCCTCCTGTAAGAAACTTTGAATCGTCCGGCCGCCATCGATGTACAGGTGCCGGTGGCCCTTGGTATGAATCCATGTGATGACTTCTGGCAATGGGCCACTTACCAATTCCACGTGATCCTGCAGCTCATGCGGAACTGCCTTCATCGATCGGCTTAACACAAAGACTGGTCTAGAGTAAGGCCATTCAATTCCGAAACCCAGCACCGTTTCGAAGGTCTTTCTCCCCATTACAATCGCATCTGTGCGCCCCATGAACTCGTTATAACCCATGTCATCATTGTCGGGGTTTGGAATGGAATGCAACCAATCGATCTTTCCGTCTTTGTCGGCAATGAAGCCATCCAGGCTCATGGCAATAAATACACTATTCATGCTATCCACTACGATGAAACATCTACATCGTTATATGGACAGGTAGTAATTGACACCAATCCACATTCGATTGCGGGCTTCGTTGGCAATCACGCCATCCAGTCGGTAGTCGAGGCCAAGCTCTAACTTACTTCCCGCCTGGAATGCATAACCCAAAAAAGCAACTGCTCTCATTTCCAGGCCATACTCCGATCCCTGCCATTCATTGAGTACTTCACCACTTAGCTTCAAGAAAAACTCCTTGGGGTCCAAGGTCTGCCCATTGAGCGGCACTTGCGTTGACAGTCTGTACCGTAGGCGGACCTGGTTGCGCTCTTCTGACTCAAATGTTTGATCCGTCGAGAACCTATGCGCTAGCGTTACCGAAGGAATGTTTTGAATAACAGCAACTTGCTGAATGGCGCGATGGATCATTTGGCCGTCTTCCCGCCTCATCAAATATCCTCCGGCCAGGGTCGAATGGAGCGTGACCTTCTTCGCCACCAGCAAAGAAGCATCAGTCAACACATAGTCGTAGGCGAGCCCATCCTCTACCACTTCGTTCCTTGATTCGATTTGCAAGTTGACCGACCAGTCCTTTTCAAGCTTCTTATTGATATTGAATCTCGGCAACAAGCCCAATTCATTGCTTTGGGCATTGCTCAGAATAGGAATCGACGCAATCAGCAAAAGGGTACAAATGATGATTGGCCGCACGTCAGTATTCAATATTGTCCGTCACGCTCAGAGTAATACGTGCCCGCTGCAGAAAGTCACCCTCTTCTGAGAACAGGTATTCATACATTGCAAAGCTGCCTTTGTGCTTCGCCGACACCACCAATTCGTACCGAACAATCAGCAGCTCACTGCGTACTCCGCCAACAAAAAATTCCCAAACGGTATCGGAACCACCGGAGTACTGTACCTGAACTTTCTTAATGCGGTAAAAGAGATGGGCAGACTCCAGGTATTGCCTGACCTTCGCATGAGCCGTGCCCGACATGTCGTCCTGGCCTATTTTGACCTCCAAGTCTTCAAATCGGCCATCTACGGAGAACTCAATGCTCAATCGCTGTCCCTGGTGCTTAGTTTTGGCTTCGAAAGAGGATCGGTCGATCCCAGTTTCCTTGAACCACTTGACCTTGCGTTCCAGTTGCATTCTATCGACAAAGGCAATGGCTGCACTGGGTACATTTGACGGTTTGACTCGTACCTCTTTTTCGTATTTGAGCTGTGCTGAGGCCGCAAAGGCCATTGAGATCAATACAACAAAAAGACAAGCTCTCATAAGAAAAAACAACTCTCAGGTCCGGGAAATGGCATAAACATCCTTACCCTCCACGCCTTTGGGCTTTGCCACTTCGGATAACATAACCTTTGGCTTTGCTTGCCGGACGATCGAGATCAAAATCCAAAGTCTTCGATTCGCGGTATCCAGCAATAATGTCTTTTTCATCTCTGTAGTCTTGCATTTACTCTTTACAGATGCGTCCGTCGCCTTACTTTTCGACGATTTACGAAAGCAACAGCTCACATTTTGTTCCCCTGTGAGTTAATTACTAAAGGAAACAAACTAAAGATGAGAAGTTTTTTCGTTTTATTTTCCAGCATTCTGCTTTTCGCCTCTTGCGAGGAAGATCGGGTGCTACAGGAGGAGATACTAGCCGATTTCATCGAGCTCAATCGAGCTCTGGAAGTTGCCGATCTCGTAGCTTGCGCAGGAGGGGACGAAAACGGACTGCTGGGCTCGTCCGCCCTACCGACGGACGTATTTTTCTACCCCATTCAGGGCGCAACAGACTTCAGGTACTTCGAAGCTGAAAATGTGGCAGACTCATCTGATCTGTCAAAGTATCGAATCAAGGACCTGGAGAGCGAACCACTGTTTAACGGCTATATGGCTAAGTTTAATAATCTCCCATTTACCGGAGAGCGGATGGGAATTGTCACTTACAAAACACCCGGTAAGCTACACGTCTGTACTCCTATTAGATTGAAAACCAATAACAAACCCACCGAGGTCAATAAGGACCTGATTGTCGTAGAAGAAAATAGCACTGCGCCCTCCTTTACCTGGTCAGATGGATTGATCAAGGAGAATGTGATCTACTTTCATGTCATTTCTGATGCAGAGAATAATCTCATTTCTGGCACCTACACCATCGAGAAGAACTTCACCTTTTACGATCTGAGCAACGTCGTTTTCAACATTACTGATCCCAACTCAACACCCACTTTACAACCCAACAAGGATTATAGGTTTACCTTAATGGGGGTCAGTGAAGACAACTGGGTAAATCTCTTTGCGGAGGTCGACTTCCGAACGGACTAGGGACTTCGACGTGACTTTTGGGAAGTGGATAAATTGGCCGCTACCGGAAGGATTGATCCCCAGGTTTTCCTCGCTTCCACAACTGGCTCTTCGCGGTCACCTCTACATCCCATTCACGCGTGGCATTGGGTTGATACCTAGGGTCATTGTCTTTCGGAGGTAAGCGCTCTGCGACTTGAAACAGGCGCTCGAAATGCTCGCGGCGCTCGTCATTGGTCAAACTATCTATTAAGTTGTTGGACTCTGTAGAATCTAAGTCGAGATCAATGAATTTTGCCGGCAGTCTCGCCGTGTCGATGCAAAGCTTATACCTTTCGCTACGGATCACTCGATCCCTGAAATAGAATTGATTTTCCACGCCGCCTTCGGTCAGTCGCGCGTGATTCCCACCTCCCATACTCATGATCCAGTCTCGTGGTGAGGATGCTTGCTTGCCGTTCAACACGTCTTTGAAGGACCTGCCATCGATGGTATATTGGGTTCCATTGACCTTCCAACTATGCCCTACGTCCACTCCTGCCAGCTCTAAGAAAGTGGGAAATATATCAGAAAAATCAATTAGCGCCTCAGAAACTTGCTTGGCTGCCATCTGGGCTGGCCAGCTGGCAATGAAGGGAACGCAGATCCCAGGTTCGACAGTTTGCGACTTGGCGCCCTCGACTTTCCGCCCATTTCTCAGACCTTCCAGCCCACGGCTTGTCCCATTGTCGGTCGTCCAAATGATCAGCGTGTTATCTCTGAGTCCATTATGCTCCAGTGCCTGAATCACTTTGCCCGTGAGCTTATCGGCATACCGTACCATGGCTTTGTGTTTACCTAAGGGTGTGTCAGCCTGCTCATCAGGCGTATCGACGAGAGGTGGATGCGTCAAAACCATGGGGTAGTACACAAAGAAAGGCTGCTGGTTCTTCTGGTTTTCAATGAAATCGATAATGAAGTCTGTTAATACATCGGGGCCAAACTCGCCTTCATAGGTTTTTGCCCCTTCTTTGGTGTAGAGGTAGGGGTCCTGGTATCGATTCGCGCTGGCCGGGATGCCAGTCTCATAACCGGTCCACATACAGTAGTCATCGAAGCCATTGCGGCTCAAGGCATCGGGTTCAACCCGGAAATCATCAATCTGCCACTTACCGGCAATGCAAGTCGCGTAGCCAGCATTGCTCATGGCTCGACCTAGGGAGGGATTTACCGACTCATCGAAGTGGGCTCCTCCGCCCCATCGGGGCACATCCCAATGATTGACCCATCCATGTCGGAAGGGATACTGCCCCGTAAGTAAGGTCACGCGCGTTGGGGTACACTGTGGCATGGCGTAGACGTTATTAAATAAACTACCACTGGTCGCAAGGGCGTCGACATTAGGTGTCTCGATACCCTCAGCTCCATAAGCACTGATCCACTCTTTGCCGAGGTCATCCACGAGAAAAAACACAATATTCGGGCGGCTGATTGTTCTCTCATCAGGTACAGGCTTGCAAGTGGCTAGTAGCAGAACAACCGCGATCGTTTGGAAGGAATGGGTTTTCGGCATGGGCCTAATTTATACACGAGCCGGTAATAGCATGGTGACCAATCCCTGGAAGCTCTACCAGCCCTGAAAGAAATTTTGTAATTGACGGCCCTCCTACGCTCGTGCAGTCCGCGGTAGCCACTAAAGCGTGCCCTTGGTCGAGGGTAGCGATCCCATCTCCTCCGGATTGCGTGCAATGGCCATTTTAATCGCTTTGGCAAACGCCTTAAAGATGGCCTCGATCTTATGATGCTCGTTGGTCCCTTCTGCCTTGATATTTAGGTTACACTTGGACGTATCAGAGAAGGACTTAAAGAAGTGCATGAACATCTCAGTGGGCATCTCCCCTACTTTTTCACGCTGAAAGTCAGCCTCCCACACCAGCCAGGGACGTCCGCCAAAATCAATAGCCACTTGCGCCAAAACATCATCCATAGGCAGCAAGAATCCATAGCGTTGGATGCCCTTCTTGCCCCCCAATGCCTTCAAAAATGCCTCACCAAGCGCCAAGGCTGTGTCCTCTATCGTATGATGCTCATCGATGTGGAGATCCCCCACGACCTTCACCTCCAGGTCGATACCTCCGTGCTTTCCCAATTGATCCAACATGTGATCAAAGAAACCGATTCCAGTCTGGCATTCGGACCGACCCTGTCCATCCAGGTTCAAGGCAACTGTGATGGAAGTTTCTTTGGTTTCCCGCACCACCTTTGCCTCCCTCGGGGAGGAGATCAAATAGTCGTAAATCGTTTGCCAGGATTCAGTCGTCAGCTCAGCATCAGTGGTCGCCTCAGCTGCGATATGTATGGCTTTGCAGCCTAAGTTTCTCGCCAGCTGAACATCCGTCACGCGATCCCCGAGTACATAAGAGTTTTGAATGTCATAGGTCCCATTGAGATAGCCAGTGAGCATCCCAATTCCAGGCTTGCGGTTGGGGTGGTTGTCTTTTTCCAGCACGTCGGCGTGCACGCC
>JBCCXG010000424.1:0-5793 GCA_039191945.1 Bacteroidota bacterium | reverse complement strand
GCTCCGACGCGAGGAAGCTAGTGCGATGGCCTTTAGCAGCGGGATGTGGGTATTCATACAAAAATCAATTACTTAAACATTTATTAATGATATTCGTCTTAATATCTTAAACATTAATTAATCATATGGAATCGATCGGTTCTTTGGAGGAAATTGTCCTGATGATCCTACTTAACAATGAGCGCAGCAACAGCGTGGATATCGCCAAGGCCTACGAAGGTGCGCTGAGCAAAAGCATCTCCATCCCCGCCATCCATGTTGTACTCAAGCGCATGGAAGCCAAAGGGTGGGTGCAATCAGAATTCGGACAACCCACTGCCGAACGAGGTGGGCGCCGTAAGCGGGTCTACTGGGCGACTGCTAGTGCCTACCGAATGCTCAGCGAGCTCAATGCCGTCAAAGCGAAACTCTGGCGTGGGGTGAGTAAACCCGCTCTGCAGTATGTCCAAGCCTAATCCACCCCGCTGGGGCGATTGGCTTATTGAGCGCCTCTGCGCCACCCATTTGATTGAGGAGTTCCAAGGAGATTTGCACGAGGCCTTTCACTGGCGAGTGGCGGAGAAGGGTATTGTGAAAGCTCGCTGGCTGTTTGTCTTTGAAGTCCTACGCACGATTCGCTTTTCTCATTTAAAACCCACACACTACTTCAAACAATACCTGACCATGTACCGCAATTACCTCAAGACGGGCTGGAGATTTATCGGGAAACACAAATTGTACTCGTCCCTCAACATCTTCGGTCTGGCATTAGGCATCTCTTTTTGCTGGATGGCTTACTTATATGCCCATGACGAGACAAGCTTTGACCGACATCTCCCTGATCAAGACCGACTCTATCGAATTACCATCGATGTGGAAGAAGGAGATAACCAACACCATATCGGTGGCAGCTCACATGCCATGAGCGTGACTTTCGCCGAGAGCATACCGGAGATCGAGGAGGTAGCCAAATTCAAGTCCGGTTATGGCCTGATCCAAAAGGGGGAAGAAGTACTGGAGCAGTCCTTGATCCGTGCGGACCGCAGCATGTTAGATTTCCTCAACCTGGATTTTGTAGAAGGTGCCCCGGGAGCTTTTGACCAGCCCAATGATGTGGTCATCTCCACCTCGCTGGCCGGGAGGCTGGATCTTCGCGGCAAGGCGGTCGGCACGGTGCTGACGTTGATTGCCGGACAGGATAGCTACGACTTCATCATCCGCGCGGTGTATAGTGATATCCCCGAAAACACCTCCATTAGACGTAACATGATTGTGTCTTACGCCCATTACATCAGTATTGCCCCGGAGCGTCGCCTCCAAACCTGGATGGATATCAACATGAATACGTTAGTGAAGCTTAGGGAGCAGGCCAGTCTGAGTGAAGCCGAGCGAAAAATGAATGAGATCCACCTCAGCAACGATGACCCCCAGGAAGGTGTCACCTTGACAATGCAGCTACAACCGATCTCGGACATTCATTTGAATGAGGTCTATGGGCACTATAACGGTATCTCTCGAGGAGGCAACCCTGAATTGATTCGCCTTTTTGCCGTCATCGGGGTGTTCTGCTTGTGGATCTCCATGATCAACTACTCCAATTTTGCAGTCTCCTTGTACATCAGCCGTGCGCGGGAGATCGCCTTGCGGAAAGTGATCGGCGCCGAACGTCGGGGGATTTTCAGCCAACTGATCACCGAGTCCTTCTTATCGTCTGTGTTGTCTGGAGCGCTCGCTATCCTCTTATTGATCGGCCTGTTACCGGTTTTCTCCGAATTTGTCCAAAAGGAGTATACACTCGCATATCTTATCCGTGGGCCGTTCCTATTGGGTGCTGCCGGGCTGCTCGTGGCAACGGGGCTGTTTAGCGGCATTTACCCCGCATGGGTCCTCTCACGATTTGCCGTCATCAAAAGCCTACGCGGAGAACAAAAGATTCACGCTGGCAAATGGATCACCCAGTCCCTGATGACCCTTCAATTTGTCATTGCCACAGTACTCGTGGCTGGGATGCTGACATTGCATGGTCAGGTCCGGTATTTGACCACTTTTGACACGAAGATCGATCCGGAAAATGTAATCTCTTTTGGCTATATCCCAAAAGGAGAGGCCGCCATCAGGTCGTTTGTGGAGGCGGTAGCGCAACTACCTGAAGTGCAACAAGCCGCAGCGATTTCTGGATACAACGGTACCAGGCTTAAGGAACCCTATACCCTCCAGCAGGTTCGGCATCTACGAATCCACCAAGACCTAATGGGACTGCTGGACATCGATGTGGTGCAGGGACGTAAACTTGATCCTTCTCGGCCATCTGACCACTCCAATTCCATTTTGGTCAACCAAGTGCTGGTAGAAGTACTGAACCTGGAGCAGCCTATTGGAGAAGTACTGCCTTTCGAGTACGGGGATTTGAAAAACCCGACGATTGTCGGTGTGGTAGAAGATTATCACTTTGAATCGGTAAAGAGCACCGTCGACCCATTGGTGATTTATCTCGCACCTGAATACCCGCTGCAATCGGTCTATCTACGGATGCAAAACACCAGAGACTTCAACGCTGAAAAACTAGAAGCTCTTTGGAACGAATACATGCACCCTTTCCCCTGCGACTACACCTTCCTGTCGGCCGACTATGACCGAGAGTATGCTCAGGAGCAGCGCATGATGAAACTCGTTTCCGTGGGTTGCTTCGTGTCCATCTTCCTGGCCGCAATGGGCCTTTTAGGCATTGTGGGTCTTCAGCTGAACCAAAGATTGAAGGAGATCAGCATCAGAAAGGTATTGGGCGCAAGTTTCGGGAACCTTTATCGGGTCTTCAGTCAACGATTTATCCTTTTGATCCTTGTTGGTCTGAGCGCGGGCCTACTCCTGAGCTATATCCTGATCAAGGAGTGGCTAAGCAACTACCCCTTTCATATTGAGTTTGGCACAGGGCTGCAGAGTGTCACGGCGCTACTCACATTGTCAATCGCCTTGTTTACGATCTCTAGTCAGGTCATTCATGTAGCACGGGGTAATCCCGCGAAGTACTTGAAGGATGAGTAGTCGGCCAAACAAAGGCTTTCATTCAACTTCCTGAGAGGACATTGACGATCACATCGTCGCGCTCGAAAAGCCCAGGCTTGAATTGAAGACCTAGCCCAGGTAGGTTGGGTGGCTTGACGATACCTTGGTCTACTTGGGGTACATTGTCAAAAAAGAAAGGATACCTCTCCGCCCAATTGGGATAGACGCTCTCGACATAAAACAGGTTGGTGATCGCCGCAGCGAGGTGAGTAGAGGCATACCAAAGGATCGGTCCTCCGGCCGTATGCATCATGGTTGGAAGGTAGTAGGTATTGGCCATGTCGGAGATCTTCTTACCTTCGGAGATGCCGCCACACCAGGTGAGATCATACATGGCTATGTCTCCTGCCTTTGACTCAAACATCTCCCGGAAATCAAAGCGTGTGGCCAGTCGCTCGCTGATCACAATAGGTATAGAAGTCTCCCTAGCCAGCGGAACGTAAGCTTGCATATTGTCTTGGAGTAGGATGTCCTCGAGAAATAGGATATCGTAGGGCTCCAGCGCCTGGGCAATCCGCATGGCACTGGGTAGATTCCAAAGCGAGTGAAACTCACAGCCGATCTCCAAATCGAAACCTACCGTATCTCTGACCTTCTTGATCCACTCCAGGCTTTTGTCAATGTCGTTTTTGGAAATATACTCGCCGTTGTTTTTCCGACCTACCCAATCAAAAGGACAATACTTGATAGCGGAAATGCCTTGATCCACGAGGAACTGGGCAATTTGGGGCATATCCTCTTCCAGCTTCCAGCCATTAATGTTACGGGCGTTGGTATAGGTGTTGTAGACGCGAATGTGTTTATCTGCGGATCCTCCCAGCAATTGATAGACCGGCAGGTTGGCGTGCTGTCCAAGAATGTCCCACAAAGCGAGATTGATCGCAGACATCGCGCGCATCTCCGCCCCACCAAATACGTGATAGGCGGCCTGCCCGAACAATCGTTGCCATAAATGCTCAATCTCCAGTGGGTTGGCACCCAGGAGCTTCCCTGCCCAGCTGTGCCATTCAAAGTCCTTGATTACGGATTCAGTGGCCTCATTGAAGGGGTAAGTCTCCCCCGTGCCGATCAGCCCATTGCTGGTGTGGAGGCGCACCCACATCCATTGGATACCTCTGCCCCCGACTTGTAGAGAGGGTGCGAACCTAACGGTTTCAACTTTGGTGATTTTGATGGGCTCAAGCTCCTCCACGGATGCCAAGGCGCCAGGCGAAAGGCCCAGTCCTAAGGCACCTAGACCCAGATGCCGTAAGAAGTCTCTCCTGTCCAATGAAGTATGCTTTGACATTCAGGAAATGTCATCTATAAGAAGCACATCCCTATCCTCCTCTCACCCGGGGCAAATGGAAGGCCTAATTCCTAATAATCAGCTTAGCTTGATACCGTGCAGACCCTTGGAGCAGTTCCATCAAATAGACACCATCGGGTAGATCCAAGGTCGGCCTGTACAGTGCACCCAGGACATCCGGAGAAATAACGCTAGTGAACACCGGTGAACCGGACAGGTCCAGCAAGCGAATCTGAACTGGGGTCTGCCAATCGATAGACATGATGGTCATCGCTAGCCCTGCCGCTGTTGAGGGATTCGGAAAGATTTGAGCGGAGAGTCGTTCTTCACCGGCCGCGTACACCATTCGCACGGTCCCCAATTCCTCACTTTCTCCATCGAAATCAACCTGCGTCAAGCGATAGAAGTTTTCACCACGACGAAGTTGCTCGTCAAAGACCTGATAGGTATTCACCTCTTGAGAGGTGCCCTGACCGTTAATGGTGGCTATCGTCTCAAAGTCGTAGCCATCGTAGGATCGCTCCAGTACGAAGTAGTCGTTGTTCGTCTCCGAGGCCGTCCCCCACTGCAACAATGCGCTTCGCTCGATGACCTGGCCGGAGAAGTCCAATAGTTCTACCGGTAGGGGGTTCGCAGCGGCGTTGGTAGTAGCCAGCGTAGTCTCCGAAAAAGTCATCCAATTGTCCGAGGTGATATAACCCGAAGGTAAACCTACGGCCGTCCCATTCTCATTTTCCCAATTCCCTCCAGTATAGTGGCCCACTACCAAACTGGCCAAGTCATTTACTTCGCTGGACTCGTCGTAGAACAAAGTGACTTGGGGCCGAGCATTGCCAGATTCCCGACTGAGATCCCAGTACTCCAGACTACTCACACGCTCTATCCCACCCAGCTTGGGCCCGGCAAAATTGGCTGATCGCGCAAAGAAGTACTCCGCCCGTAGTCTGTCGGTAACCGTCAGAATGACCGCCCCACCATCGTCGAGATTCGATACACCCAGTCTGGCCAGTCGGGTCCCTTCTCCGATAGGGAAGATAAAATCATCATCACCCACTTTCACCACAGGCCCGACCACAAAGCTGTTCTCATCGGGGTTAGCCCCGATCGGAAAAGCATCCAGAACACCGTCGTAAGATACGGTGGCATTGTCGCCAAAAGTCAATGTGCTGGACCCACTGGACTGCACGATGCCCTCTACAAAATTGACGCCAGCCCGTGATGTCACATCCATATTGAGTTGCAGGTCATTATTCCCAGGAGCAGTGTTGTTGATGACCATGTTGTCGAATAAGGTCGAGCCGGCGCTTCCGGTAATCACCTGTATTTGCGATCCGTCAAAGGTCACCTGACTTGCTCCTCCAGCAGACAAAGTCCCATCGATACCCCATGCGGCTCCACTGAAAGCAATAGATTGATTCGCCAAGGATAAGGTACTCCCTGACGCGACTGAGAGTTGGCCATTG
>JBCCXG010000423.1:0-5805 GCA_039191945.1 Bacteroidota bacterium | reverse complement strand
TGCTTGCGCATGGCCTTCACCGTAGATCTCTCCTAGAATAGGTGCAATAACGAGCCCAACAAGGCACGTCAGCTTGATCAAAATATTCATAGAAGGTCCGCTCGTATCCTTGAATGGGTCACCCACGGTATCTCCCGTAACCGCCGCCTTATGCGCCTCTGAACCCTTATAGGTCATCTCGCCATCAATTTCTACTCCTGCTTCGAAGGACTTTTTGGCATTGTCCCAGGCTCCTCCTGCGTTGTTTTGAAAAATAGCCCACATCACACCAGAGACAGCGACACCGGCCATGTAGCTACCTAGCGCCTCTGGGCCAATAAGAAAACCAATAAGAATTGGGGTTACAATCGTTATAGCGCCAGGAAGCATCATCTCTTTAATGGACGCCGCGGTGGATATCTCCACGCATCGGTCATACTCAGGCTTGGACTTACCTTCCATGATCCCGGGGATCTCCTTGAATTGACGACGTACTTCTTTCACCATTTGCATGGCTGCTTTTCCTACGGATTTCATCGCCAGAGCAGAAAAAACCACTGGAATCATACCTCCGATAAATAATGCGGCCAATACCTCGGCCTTGAAGATGTTAATCCCATCAATGCCCGTAAATGTCACATAGGCAGCAAATAAAGCTAGCGCAGTCAGCGCAGCGGAGGCAATCGCAAAACCTTTACCAATGGCAGCTGTGGTATTGCCGACAGAATCCAGTACATCGGTACGGCCACGAACCTCCTCTGGCAATTCACTCATCTCTGCAATACCTCCTGCATTGTCCGCGATAGGTCCAAAGGCGTCAATCGCCAGCTGCATGGCAGTCGTGGCCATCATAGCAGACGCTGCGATCCCCACGCCATAGAATCCTGCAAGTTCGTAAGCACCCCAAATCGCTCCGGCAAAAAGGATGATGGGGGCAAAAGTCGAAAGCATCCCCGTTGCTAGCCCCGCAATAATATTGGTACCTGCCCCAGTGGCAGAGTTATGGACAATTTCCAAGACGGGCTTCTTGCCTAGTCCTGTGTAGTATTCCGTAAAGTAAGAAATCATCGCACCCACAAAGAGGCCAACTAAGACGGCGTAGAACACTCGGATGGAGGTGATCTCCACCAATCCTTCTCCAAACAACTCCATCTGCATGACCGATGGCAACATAAGATCAATCACAAAATAGCAGGCTATCGCAGTCAGTACGATCGCCCCCCAGTTTCCTTTGTTGAGCGCAGCCTGCACCACTGACTCCTTGGCATCGCTGCCAGATACTTTCACGACAAGCGTTCCCAGAATAGAGAATACGATACCCAGACCAGCAATGACGAGGGGTAATAGAATAGGTCCTATGCCATCAAACGCATCCGTGATGCTTCCCCCCATGTCACGGATTACGTAGTTTCCAAGGACCATGGAAGCCAAGACAGTAGCAACATATGACCCAAAAAGGTCAGCTCCCATACCGGCAACATCGCCTACGTTATCCCCTACATTGTCGGCAATGGTCGCTGGGTTACGAGGATCGTCCTCGGGAATACCCGCCTCCACTTTTCCTACCAGATCAGCCCCGACGTCCGCGGCCTTCGTATAGATACCACCCCCCACTCGGGCAAATAGTGCGATGGACTCGGCACCAAGGGAAAAGCCTGCTAAAGCCTCTAGCACAATGGTCATATCACTGACAGAAGTCCAAGACCCCTGCATGAAGATTTGGAATAATAGGATAAATAGGAAGCTCAGTCCAAAGACCGCAAGTCCGGCCACACCCAAGCCCATGACGGTCCCACCGGTAAAAGAAACCTGAAGTGCCTTCGACAAACTGGATCGCGCTGCTTGGGTTGTCCGTACGTTGGCAGCAGTGGCAATGCGCATACCGATGTTGCCCGCCAACGCAGAGAATACGGCACCAAACACAAAAGCAACGACGATGAGCCAGTGTGTCGTCTCCACTATGGTAGAAACCACCGCAAGAAGGGCACCTGCGACAACGACAAAAATGGCTAGTACCCTGTATTCTGCCGCCAAAAAGGCCAGCGCACCCTCGCGAATGTATTGCGCGAGATCCCGCATCTTTTGATCGCCAGCATCTTGCTTATTCACCCATTGGGCCTTGAGCACCATCACCACTAATCCAACCAAACCCAGTACTGGAGGCAGATAAATTAAGTTATTCATAGAATTTGAATTATTCTGTCGCTGTACCGAAGGTATCTGGACGCCCATTGCTCATCTTATGGGTTGATTGCTCTCCAGCACATCCGGCAGCCCTTTGAAAATTTCGTGCAAAGATAGATGAATGATTAGATTATAAAAATGCTAATCCAGCACCTAGTTATGGGGTCGAAATTGAACGGAAGTTAAGCGGATTCAGTGTCTTCCCTGATGGATAAAGACTGGATGCTTTCGGCTTTGAGACCCGTTTGTGTCAACCACCGGGCGTAGGCATCTACATACCCATGCGTCACCAAAACTCGCTGTGCCCCTGTCGCCCGCACCGCGGTGTTTAAACCGTCCCAATCGGCATGGTCACTCATCACAAAGCCACGGCCTGCGTTGCGGCGCCTTTTGATCCCTCTGATGTTCATCCACCCGGAAACCGTAGCTACTTCATATGGGTAGAACTTGTTCATCCAGCTGGTCCCTAGCGGTGAGGAAGGTGTGACCACCAGACTGCCTGGATAGTCCTTCTTGTCTACCTCAGGGCCGGCATAGATGGTGGATTTGATTTTGGCCCCGCTTGCAACCAACGCCTCATTCACATTGGCTACTGCGCCATGGACATAGATAGGACCGATCGACTCGTCCACATTGTGAAGGATGCGCTGGGCCTTTCCCAGGGCATAGGCGCAAAGGATAGAAGTCTTGCCTTCCTCCGCGTTGGCTTGCCACCATGCATTGATTTCTTGCATCACCTCGTGCTGAGGTTGCCATTTGAAAACAGGCAGAGCGAACGTCGACTCGGTAATGAAATGATGACAAGGTACGGCCTCAAAAGGTGTAGAAAATCCATCGTCCTCTAGCTTGTAGTCCCCGGAGACCACCCAGATTTCTCCTTTGTACTCGGCCCTCACCTGACTCGAGCCCCAGATGTGACCCGCAGGGTGAAATGAAAAGGTGACTCCATTGATCGTCACGGAGTCACCATAGTCTATGGTTTCTAAGCTTATCTCTTCTCCCAAGCGCAGCCGCAGAATGCTCTCATTTTGCTGCTGAGCCAGATAGTGATTCGAACCTGGACGGGCATGGTCGGAGTGAGCATGCGTCACGATGGCTCGATGTACCGGCTGAGAAGGATCAATAAACACATCGGCGCGCTCACAGTAGATGCCTTTCTCTGTAAATGTGAGTAGCGCCAATGTAGAGATGGATTATAGCTTTGTTTGCGTATTGATGTAATTCAAGAACTCGTTCTTGATATTTTGGTCATTGAACTTACCATCAAAGAAGGCCGTACCTGTTCGGCTATTGGTATCATTGACACCTCTGGAAGACACGCATAGATGAGTCGCGTCCATCACGACAGCCACATCTTTGGTTTCCAATAGTTCCTGCAATTCGTTGCCGATCTGCATCGTCAAACGTTCCTGCACTTGTGGCCTTTTGGCATAGTATTGTACGATCCTGTTGATTTTGGACAGCCCAATCACCTTGCCACTCGAGAAATAAGCGACGTGCGCTCTACCAATGATCGGCACAAAGTGGTGCTCGCAGTTGGAATAAAAGGTAATGTCCTTTTCTACCAACATCTCATTGTACTGATACTTGTTCTCAAAGAGCTTAACAGCCGGCTTGTTGGCAGGATTAAGCCCCGAAAACACTTCTTTCACGTACATCTTCGCCACCCTGTAAGGAGTGCCTTTGAGGCTATCATCCTCCAAGTCCAATCCGAGGATTTGCATGATCTCTTTGAAGTGCTTTTGGATGAGCTCAATCTTTAGTTCGTCATCTTGCTCAAAAGCATCGGGTCTTAGTGGGGTATCAATAGACCAACTTGAGTGGTCATCACCGTCTTGATCGTATTTAAGCTGGGTATTCAACAAAGTTTCTTTCTGTTTCATATAATCTTACTTGCAGATCGATCGATGCATCGATCTTGTCTCTTAAAATGTTGTATATGACCACGGCGATGTTTTCCGCAGTCGGGTTCAAGTGTTTGAATTCCGGAACATCCAGATTGAGATTTCGATGGTCAAAACGATCCGTTACGTGCTCCTTGATTAGATCACTCAGCCGCTTCATGTCATAAACATACCCGGTCTTGCTATCCGGCTCTCCAACCAATTTCACAATCAGATCGTAGTTGTGCCCATGCCAATTTGGATTGTTGCACTTTCCAAACACTTCTGTATTCTTCCCTTCGTCCCATTCCGGATTATGCAAACGGTGGGCAGCGTTGAAATGTTCCTTACGATAAACTGCTACTTTCATTCTGAGTCACTAACAATACAAAGTACCATTTGATTTCATCAATCATGGGAAGAAACAAAGCCTTCTTTCGTTTTGTTTAAGAATTAATTTTTAAGATTAAACAAAAATGCACACGCAAGTAGCCGTTATTGGAAGTGGGTTTGGTGCGCTGACTTGTGCCGCTCTTTTGGCTCAGAAAGGACTCCGGGTGACGGTCCTCGAGCAGAACTATCTTCCTGGAGGCTGTACGTCGTCCTATTGGCGCAAGGGGTTTGTTTTTGAAGCCGGTGCCACCACTGTCGTCGGGATGGACGAACACATGCCATTGAAGCAAGTGGCTGATGCGACCGGCATCAATTTCCCATTGCGGAAGCTAGACCTCCCCATGTTAGTGCACTTGCCGCAAGGCGGTGTGTTGAGAAGGCACCAAGACCTTTCGCAATGGATAGAAGAGGCCTCTCTCCGGTTTCCCGGCGACCAGGAAGGCTTTTGGAGGCGTGCCTATGAAGTGAGTCAATTCGTTTGGAGTCGTTCGGGTCGATACAAGAGCTTCCCCCCATCGCGGTGGGCTGATGCGAAGGATTTGCTGACCAACTTCACGATGCCTGATCTGAAGTATGCTCCCTTATCTTTTATCAGCACCAAGGCCATGATGGAACGCTACAAGGTGGCCAGTCCTGCGTTCAATGCTTTTGTCAATGAGCAGTTGCTCATCACAGCACAAAACAAGATGGAAGAGGTGAACTTCCTCTTCGGCGCTGCCGCGCTCTGCTACACCAACTATTCGAACTATTACGTAGACGGAGGATTGATCAACCTGGTCAATCCATTGATTCAATACATCGAAGGGAAAGGCGGACAGGTGCTCATGCGGACTGAGGTCTCTAACATTACCAGGGCCGCTGAGCGCTACGTCATCAACACCAAAAAGCAAGGAGAATTCACCAGCGATTTCCTAGTATCGGGCATTCCGCTCAACAATACGCAATCGCTGTTTCCATCGCTCAACGTGCGCGAAGACAAAGTGATGAAGTCCGAGCAGCTCAACGGAGCTTTCCAAATGGGGATCGGTTTCAAAAGTGAGCAGTCCTTTGAATCCCTTCATCATCAGATTCACTTAGTCACACCACTGCCCTACACCGGATCCAACAGCATTTTTCTAAGCCTCAATCACGCGCAGGATACCTCGCGATCCGATTTACCGGGCTGCCGTGTCGCATCTATCAGTACCCATGTACCCGACCCGGGTGAAACGGTCGTCGATGGTGCAACATTGGAAGCATTAGTCATCGACGTCCTGGAGCAAAAAGGATTTCTTCGCAAAGAAGATGTCATCTACCAACACTCATCAACACCTAAGTCCTGGCACAAGTGGACGAAGCGGTCATGGGGCTTTGTGGGTGGCTATCC
>JBCCXG010000422.1:0-5811 GCA_039191945.1 Bacteroidota bacterium | reverse complement strand
GAGTACTTCCAGACCCTACACGCCAAAACCTAACCGACCTATGGCTCGGTTAAATCTTTTCAACCAACTATAAAAGGAGGTGTCTGAGTAGGCACCTCCTTTATTTTGTTTATTGCTCCACGAGCTCCTCGGGAGACTGAACCTCCGTGTAGTCCTCAAGTGGAGGGCAGCTACACATCAAGTTCCGATCACCATAAGCACTGTCAATTCGGCTGACTGTTGGCCAAAATTTGTTTTGTTGGATCTCTGGTAGTGGGAAAGCCGCTTTCTCTCTGGAGTAGGGCCTATTCCACGCATCCGCCATAACCACCCGCTGTGTATGGGGCGCATGTTTGAGTACATTATCAGCGCTATCAACCTGACCAGTGATGACCTCCTCTATTTCCTCGCGTATGGCCAGCATCGCCCGACAGAACCGGTCCAACTCACCCTTGGTTTCGCTTTCAGTAGGCTCAATCATCATCGTCCCCGCCACAGGAAAGGACACCGTCGGTGCATGATAGCCATAGTCCATCAGCCGCTTCGCAATATCCTCCACCTCGATCCCATAAGACTTGAATGCTCTACAGTCGATGATCAATTCATGGGCGTTCGTCCCGTTGGCTCCTGCGTACAGCACAGGATATGCAGCTTGCAACTGCGATTTGATATAATTCGCATTGAGAATCGCCAATCGCGTGGCCTCGGTCAGCCCTTCTCCGCCCATCATAGCGATGTAGGCATGACTGATTGGCAGGATGCTGGCACTACCGAAGGGTGCAGCTGATATGGGAGAGACTGCTGATCCTCCACCCGTCACCATCGGAGCCTTGGGCAAGTAAGGCACCAAGTGTCCCGCTACACCAATTGGGCCCATGCCGGGCCCCCCGCCACCATGCGGAATACAAAAGGTCTTGTGAAGATTGAGATGGCAAACATCTGCGCCGATTCGCGCCGGAGAGGTAAGCCCAACCTGGGCGTTCATATTGGCACCATCCATGTACACCTGACCCCCACACTCATGGATGAGATCACAGATCTCGATGATTGACTCTTCGAAAACACCGTGAGTGGATGGGTAGGTCACCATGAGCGCAGCCAATTCATCTTTGTGAGCGGTGGCCTTTTGCTGTAGATCATCCCAATCGATATTGCCTTGATCATCACAACCGACGATTACGACCTTCATGCCAGCCATTACCGCACTTGCAGGATTTGTGCCATGAGCAGAGGATGGAATCAAAGCGATGTTTCTATGCTTATCTCCTCGAGCCAGATGATAGGCTCTAATCACCATCAAGCCAGCGTACTCCCCTTGAGCACCGGAGTTGGGTGCAAAGGAGATGCCGTCAAAACCGGTAATCTCTCGAAGCCACAGGTCTAATTCATCAATCATCTCGGAGTAACCTACCGCTTGATCCTGAGGAGCAAACGGGTGGATGTCGCCAAATTCCGACCAGGTCACAGGGATCATCTCGGTGGTTGCGTTTAATTTCATCGTACATGAACCGAGGGAAATCATCGAATGTACCAGCGAAAGATCTTTATTCTCCAGTCGCTTCATGTATCGAAGCATCTCGTGCTCTGATTGGTAGCTTCGGAACACGGGATGCTGTAGGTAATCGACATCCCGCCAGGAGCCCGATGTCGCGGTGAGGTCGAACTGACTGGTGACATTGACGCTCTTCCCGCTAACAGCCTTCACGACGGCAGCCACATCTGCAGCTGTATGGGTCTCGTCGAAAGAAATAGCGATGTCGTTCTCATTGAGGTAGCGGAAGTTCATTTTCGCTTCTAGCGCCCGCTCCTTGATGAGCTTCGGGTCACCAACCCGAACTCGAATCGTATCAAAAAAGGATCTACTAATCACTTCCACACCCTGCTCACGAAGAAGGTTAGCCGCACTGTGCGCTAGTGCGGTTACGCGTGTGGCAATTTGGCGGAGACCCTCAGGACCGTGATAGACCGCATACATGGAAGACATGACGGCTAGGAGGACTTGAGCTGTACAAATATTTGATGTAGCCCGCTCTCTCTTAATATGTTACTCTCGCGTTTGCAATGCCATGCGGTAAGCATCATTGCCCTCACTGTCCTTGGACACCCCGATAATGCGACCAGGGATCGATCGCTTATACTTTTCTTTGGTGGCAAAAAACGCAGCGTGAGGCCCTCCATATCCCATCGGAACTCCAAACCTTTGGGAGGTGCCGACAACCACGTCAACGCCCCAAATACCGGGAGCGTCGTAAAGACAAAGCGCGAGTAAGTCCGAGCCTACCCCTACAAAGACCGTTTGATCTGCCGCCAACCTCGTGATAGCTTGTCGATTGACTACCTCACCTTGATCGTCAGGATATTGGAAATAGATCCCAAATACGTCGTCTTCAAAAGCTTCAATTGTGTCGATGTCGACGATTTCGATTTCAATCCCTCTAGGCTCTGCCCTGGTCTGCAGTACTTCGATGACTTGGGGGAATACCCGGAAATCCACCAAAAACTTTGTCGCATTCTTTTTTGGCCCTTTCCGCAAACCAAAAAACATAGCCATGGCCTCCGCCGCCGCGGTCGCTTCATCGAGCAGTGACGCGTTGGCAATTTCCATTCCTGTCAGATCGCAAACTACCGTCTGGAAATTGATCAGTGCCTCTAATCTGCCTTGAGCGATCTCTGCTTGGTACGGAGTGTAGGCGGTATACCATGCGGGATTTTCCAAAATGTTTCTCAAAATCACCGGAGGCACAATGCAGTTGTAGTATCCCTGGCCTATGAAAGAGTGAAACACCTTGTTCTTCTGCGCCAAAGTTTTGGCTCGGCTCAGGTACTCGTCTTCATTGAGTGCTGGAGGCAACCTCAATGGCTCAGAATTACGAATCCTTTTCGGAATCGTAAGATCGATCAAAGTATCAATAGAAGCCGCTCCAATGGCCTCCAGCATGGAATGTTTTTCTTGTTCAGAAGGTCCGTTGTGCCGGCTTTGAAAGGGCACACGGCTGTTTAAATCTACGGTCATATTCTCTTCTCTCACACGGGTAAAAAACGCAAGCGCAAATCTAAAGGCAAAGGCTTGATTTTCATGCGTCGATGCTCATAACCACATCAACTTACAGCGAAGCGTAACTGTTCCAAAAATGCCAAGTTGTTGGATCGGTTCGGGGTGCTCGAAGGACCATCATCTAACAGAAGGTTATTTTAAAATGGCACTTTAAGTAGTTTTTAATTGTACTATTTTTATAATTGGATCTGGCCGATACTTGTATAGACAGGTACAACTGCGTAAAAGATGGGGGTCATAAGATTGTACTTGAGCAACCAGATGATTCATCCTGTGGCATAACAAGAAAGAGCAAAGGGTTGGATACACCATCAGCGACAACCAAATCTAGCTGACGCAGAACAAGAAAGAAGTTGGAAAAACGGGTAAAAAGTGTGGTTGAGGGAGGAGAAGTGCTGTTTGGAAGTGATCTGTGTGGGGAAAGGCTTCCCCTGTTCCCCACAAGATCTTTTCAACCAGCTATGGAAAGAAAGACCATTATCCATCTTTCTTATACAATGATAATGCATTTACACTGAGACTGAAAAAGAATTTGTATTATTTTCATACTTGACGTGAAGTCGGCTTCCTTAGAAATCCTTCAAAATATCCATTAATTTCATGCCTTCAAAAGACATTAATTTCAACAATCGTTGCAAATATTGCTATGGCCACTAAGCGCTATGTTATCAAGAACGTTCAAATCATCAATGAGGGAAAAGCCGCTTATGGCGACCTACTCCTAGAGCATGGTCGTATCGCGCAGGTAGGAGGCGCCATCAGTACGCGGGAAAATACCGAAGAAATCATAGGTGAAGGCCTGATAGCCATGCCTGGGGTCATCGATGATCAGGTCCATTTCAGGGAGCCCGGTTTGACCCACAAAGCAGAGATCTACACGGAGGCGAAGGCGGCCGTGGCAGGGGGAATTACAAGCTACATGGAGATGCCCAATGTGGTGCCGCAAACTTTGACACAAGCTCTCTTAAGTGAAAAGTATGAGCTTGGGGCCAGGCGCTCGTTGGCCAACTATTCTTTCTATATGGGCGTCTCAAACGAAAATCTGGAAGAGGTCCTGAAGACCGATGGACAAAGTGTTTGCGGGGTAAAGATCTTTATGGGGTCGTCTACCGGGAACATGCTCGTAGACGACGAGCAGGTACTGAATAAGGTATTTGCGAACGTGCCACTATTGATTGCGACTCACTGCGAGGATGAGGGGACAATTCGTACCAATACCGAAAAAGCAATCGCCCGGTTTGGCAACGATATTCCCTTCGAGCAACACCCAATCATCAGAAGTGAAGAGGCCTGCTACCTGTCTTCCTCGAAAGCCGTAGCCCTCGCTAAGCGACACAATACCCGGCTGCATATCCTTCACATCAGCACCGGTAAAGAGACCAACCTCTTCAATAACCAATTACCGCTAGCGGAGAAAAGGATAACTTCAGAAGCTTGCATCCACCACCTATGGTTCACCAATGACCAGTATGCGGAAAAGGGGTCAAGGATCAAGTGGAACCCTGCGGTAAAGACTGCAGCAGATCGGGACGAAATCTGGGAAGCATTGCTCGACGACCGTATCGACGTCGTCGCAACGGATCATGCCCCGCATACCGACGAAGAAAAGTCCAATGGCTACCTGAAGGCGCCGTCGGGCGGGCCTTTGGTACAACATGCGCTTCCGGCCATGCTCCAAAAGCACAAAGAAGGTAAGATATCACTTGAGCGCCTCGTGGAAAAAATGTGCCATGCAGTAGCGACGTGCTTCCAGATCGAAGAGCGGGGATTTATTCGGGAAGGCTACCACGCCGATATCGTGCTAGTTGATCTCAACCGACCCTGGAAGGTATCGAAAGAGAACCTTCTCTATAAGTGCGGTTGGTCACCCTTCGAGGGCCAACAGTTTGACGCATCAGTGGTCAAGACTTTTGTCTCGGGGCACCTCGCTTACGACCAAGGTCAATTTGATGAGTCCATCAAGGGCCAACGGCTAACTTTTCGAAGGTAGATTATAGCAAAAGTGCGTAGGTTTCAATTACCTTTGCCATCCGTTTTAAAATGGTGGTTGTAGCTCAGTTGGTTAGAGCGCCTGATTGTGGTTCAGGAGGTCGCCGGTTCGAACCCGGTCTTCCACCCAAGGGAATGAAAAAGGCAGTTCAGAAGGACTGCTTTTTTGTTATGTACCACGTGTATGCACGTCATTCGGAATGAACTCAACACGTAATAATCAAGAGGCATATTATTAAACCAAATCAATTTCCATGACCAAAAGGTCCATTTCATTGCTACTCGCGTTAGCATTGGTTGGTGGATGCTGTCAGGAAACATCAAAACTTGTTGAAGTAAGCACCTACAATCAATCACTTACAGCATCACAGATCAAAGAAGACTTTGATGTGTTGGTAACGACCTTAAAAACGAACCACCCTGGCCTGTATGATTACCAAAATGAAGATGATTTCCAATCTCTCACTAAATCTCTCGAAAACAAAATCCTGTCGGCAGCAAATGTCCTTGATGTATACGGAATAGTCAGCAGGCTTATCGCGGCGGTGGGTGACGCTCATACGTATGCCATCAACCCATACTACCAAAACATCCTAGAGGAAGAATTGCTTTTCCCCATTATTCCGCAAATCGACAAGAATCAGATTACGATTGAAGGGAAAAGATTGAAGTCGATAAACGGAAATCCAGAAGAACAAATACTAACACGGTTGCAGTCTTTTGCCAATAGCGATGGCAAAACCATTCCATACAAAAACGCCTTCATTGAGATGGAATTTCCTGTCAAG
>JBCCXG010000421.1:0-5843 GCA_039191945.1 Bacteroidota bacterium | reverse complement strand
CGAGTTTTTGATCTTTGAATGGGTCAATCTGCCTCCGCTACGGAGATGGCCCTTGGAATGCCTTTGCGAACGGCATCGTACTCCTTTTTGGCTGTGGCATCTGCCCGGTCCTTGTTTCTGATCTCTGCCCAGCTTTTGCCAAACATGGCCTCGGCACGCTCATTGTAGATCTGGTTGAAGGCGTCATGCACATAGTAGATACCAGACAGGTATTGACCATATGTATTCTCGTCTTCGTACTTGGCACTGACGACGTAGTTCTTCTTCAGACCTAGTTGCTCGTTGACGAAGTCGTAGACGGTGGATCGGAGTTTCGATCCTTGATCATCTCCCACTTTGATCTTTAAGGCCTCCATATTGTGCTCTTGTAGGTAGGCCTCGTCGATCACTGGTAATTCCACTCCTCCTGTGCCGGGCCAAGGTGCCAAAAGGAAAGGCATGATTACCTCGGCGCCTGATTCGTCACTACCAACATAAAGGATTTTCCTGCGATTGAGCTGCCTGAGCGTGGTCTGCAGATTCCGGATCAACCCCATGGACTGACCCCTATCGATAGTCACCCTGACCACGCCTCGTTCGGAGATCCCGGCGTTCGTGACCTGGCTTTCGAACTGATCCAGAGGGACTTCGTTCCCGTTGACAAAGATCTGATCAGCCTTGACAGCTAGATCCAAGACATCGTCCTTTCGATAGCTGGCGGTGAAGCCATTGCTTTCGAGGACCGGGAGCAAGACCTTTGGGCTCGTCCGATCCGAAATAGCCCCTGTATCTGGATCCAACTGCTGGTCAAAAGTGGAGTTGCACTGGACAATCAATGCGCCAAAAACGATGGCGGTAGCAAGGGCGATGGTCACTCTAATCCTGCCTGACCAGCCCGATCTTGTATTTTTCATCATGGTTATTCTCTTTTTTATAAATGATAAATTGAAATGGTGTATTAACCCGAGAGAGTTGTTGCTGATCAATTGTCTCAAGAGCAAGGTTTGATACTCGACCAAGGAATAACCCCGATTAATCATGTGTTCGTCTGCTATGTATTCATGTGTCTGTTTTAAAGATTTGACCAGGAACCAAATGGCGGGGTTGAACCACCAAAAGGCGCCCAGTAGTTGAACCAGGACAAGATCCACGGAATGGCCTTGTTGTATGTGTGTCTTTTCGTGTAAGAGTATTTTTGAGAATTCGTCTGTACCGATCATCTCCTTATGAGCGTACATTGATCGCATAAAGGAAAACGGCGCGACTTTTTGTTGGAGTGCGACCACCTTTACACCATCAATTACGAACTGCTGATTGCTTTTGCCAAGGGTAAGGATCCACCAACAGGTCCACACCAGCCGGCTCAGCAGGATGATTACGCCCATCGCATAAACTGACACTACGCCAATAAGCAAAACGTTGAGCTTTGGCTCATTGGAGCGATCGTTCGCTTGTATAGCGGCATCACCAATGGCCGATGTGGACTCGTAGGTCCATTGATCCAGTGCTTCATAGTAGGCTTGACGCACATCGCCCAGGTCCTCGACCTGCTGCTGCACGACGCCGGATGACGTGGACATCCATTGAAAACTCAAAAACGGGACAAGCAATGAAACGATCAGAATACCTAATAGGAAGAAGCGGTTCAACTCGAAGAAGGTCTCCCGACGCATGAGCACGAGGTACAAGGAGTACAGCATGGCCATCAGCGCACTTGATTCTAGTAAATAGACAATCCAACTAGTCATTATTCTTCGATTTTAGCTCTTCTAGTAGCCTCATTACTTCGTCCAATTCCTTCTCATCCAGTTTTTTACTTTCGGAAAAGAAGTTGACCACCTGCTTCAGGGAGTTGTTGTAATAGTCCGAGACCAGGCGGGACAGCTGCCCCTTGCGATACTCCTCCTTAGTGATGAGGGGATAGTACTCGTGGGACTTGCCGTAGGCATTGAAGCCGACAATGTCCTTTTGTACCAGTACCCGTACAATGGTGGAGACAGAGTTGTAAGGGGGTTTGGGGTCCGGGTATTGTTCCTGGATATCCTTGATAAAACCCTTCCCAATCCTCCAGAGGATCTTCATGATTTTCTCCTCCGCCTTAGTCAAAGTAATCATCCGCCTTATGAGTTTATTGAATCAGCAATACAAGAGTATAACTTATTATTAAGTTTTACAACTTATTAGTAAGTTATTTAACTTAAAACTAAGTTTTATGCCGTTTGATGCCCCCTAATGGCGGCTGGGTTGCTTTGACGCGCCCTATTCAGAGCGCAAACCTGAGGCTGGGTTGGCCTTCGATACTCGGGTGATCTGGGTGGATAGTACACCAAACATCACTACAAAGAGGATGAGAAAGGCAATAACGACACCCAGTGACCATGGGACAGTGGGTAGGCAAACATCAAGCGCAGTAGACCTAGATTCAGCAGATACGCGGCTGGAGCCCCGATGACACAGGCTACGAGTGAGATAGCCACATATCGGTTGCTTATGCTGGCACTCAGGTTTTGCCATCCTGCGCCAAGCACCTTACGGATGCTGAACTCCTTGATCCTTCCTGTGACATTGAGACTCACCAGGCCATACAGGCCAAGCGCTGCTAGTAGAATGGCGACCATCGCGACGGTGCGAGTGAATCGCTTCATGTTTTCCAGGTCACTATAAAACTTTGTCCATAAGTCGACTTGCTGACCCCCCTGGAAAGGAGTATCCGGAAACAGCTCTATCCATTGAGCTCTCAGATGGTCGTAGGTCTCCGATTCTGTGCCTTCTTGTACCCTCATGGTAAGGTATTGATAGTCGTTTTGGTTGGCTCGTCGGAAGATCATAGGTCGCATTTCGTAGTAAAAGTTGAAAGCGTGGAGGTCTTTGACTACCCCGACGATCTGATACTGGGAGCTGTCCATTCTCAACATCGAACCAATCGGTTGATTGATTGACATGGTCTTAACAAACAGTTGATTGACCATGACCTGGTTTTTTTGAGATTGACCTTGAAAGCTTTCGCCAGCAACGACCTCAATACCCATCGTGGCAAAATAATCCCTATCTACCGCCATGACTTGGCTTTCATTTGAATGATCTGCCCATTGTACCTCAGTACTCGCCACACTGCTCCCTAAATGATGACTAGAACCGGCGATCACCTGGACGTGTGGGTCCTTGCTCATCGCCGCACTCAATTTTTCGAACCCGCTGCGATCCCCGACCTGTGCGTAGAGGGCCCCATGTTGATTATAACCCCAGGGACGATTTGCCTGAAACTCTGAATTCTGATAAAACATGACGGCCATTGTGATAAAGACAAAAGCCAGGATCATCTGAAAGCAGAGAAAGGCCTTCATCATAGGGTTATTCTTGCCAAAGCGTAAGGTGCCCTTCATGATTTTCACTACCTGAAACTTGGAAACATATAGTGCGGGATAGAGTCCCGATACGAACCCAACCATCGTCGCTAGGCCGATGAGGAACAACCACAATTGCGGTGAGAACCACTGGACTGCAAGCGGTGAACCCGCAATGCCTGAAAACCAAGGCAAGAAGAGCGTAGCGCACAGGAGTAGTCCTAGTACGGCCGCAAGGAACGCAACGAGGATGTGCTCGATCATGAACTGTGCAACCACCCGACGACGATCTGCCCCAATCACTTTTCGTAACCCTATCTCTTTGAGGCGCTTGGTGGCGGAGCCGATGGCCATGTTGATATAATTGAGGCAGGCTAGGGCCAGCATGAACAGTCCCATGATGGGTAGCCCTACGATGATCTCGTCGGAGATCCGCAGGGAAATGTCGCCTACAATCTCAGCGGAATTTCTCCGGAGCGTAGCGAGCTGCTCAAACTCGAGGCCGTGGATCTTCCGAGGGTGTTGTGCCTCGCGAAAAGCCGGTAAGTATTGAGGCATGGCCGCCTGCACTTGGCCAATGTCCGTGCCTGCATCCAGTTGAATGAGGGTGCCGGCAATGAATGCACTCCAGTCCGTGGTGCTGAACGTCGGGTCCGCAAAAGTGAGGTTCTCGAAGTTGATTAGGAAGTCAAAACTGATGGCATGTGCCTTTGGGAATGGCGCCGCTACCCCCGTGACGAGAAAGGGTTTTTTTCGCTCCTCACCAAACTTCAGCGTCAATTCCTTCCCGAGAGGATTTTCATAGCCAAAGTACTTGATGGCCATCTCGTCGCTGAGGATCACACTGTTGACATCCGAGAGTTCGGCAGGTACCCCGCTTGCCAGGGGGAAGCTCAACATCTCGAGATAACTTGGGTCCACGAAGTGCGCACGTTCGTGAAACACGTGGTCCTCGAATTTGACGACCGCTGGATGTGTGCCAATGCGACAGACGGAGCGGACCTGCGGGTGATCCTCCAAAAGATGGAGACCGAGGGGCGCGGGAGTCATCCCAAATCGTGTCGACACGCCATCGCGGTCCGCGCTATAGGTGGCGAGGTACACTGACTCGCGGTGTTCGTGAAAGTCATCGACGCGATAGGTGAATTCCAGCATGCTATAGACCACAATGCTGACAGCTACCGCCACCGCCAGTCCAAATACGTTGATGAAGGAGCTGGTCGGGTTGCGTACCATACTCCTGAGCGAGGTTTTTATGTAATTCCTGAACATATAGATACTTGAGTTTTTGAAAAAGTGGGGCGTCTTCCACGCATAGGGCTGGCAACACCGAAGAACATCCCGGAGGTAGAAAAGGCGGGCCCGATTGCGACCTACGGTCTCGACACGCTCATGGAAGTATTCTTCAAGGTCGCCGTGCATTTCTTCGAACCTGTCCTTCTTACAATAGAAGGCGAAGAAGGCAAAGGGCCATTTCGGTATGCCGGGGGGACGGTTCATGAGTTAAATCGTAGGGCGAGATCAGGGATTTGATTACGCAAGCGCGAACGTAGGTCGAAGGACTCCTCCATGGCCTTTTTACCATAGGGTGAGATGGTAAACAAGCGCTTTCGCTTGCCACCTCTTTTGGCTTGTGGATCACCCAGACGGGAGTCCAACATACCTTTCTCCTCCAGGCGATAGAGCGACTTATGCACGGCACTTACCGCTATGCTGCGACCAGATTGCTTTTCCAGTTCTTTGGCGATGGCTACGGCGTAGGCATCATCGTAGAGTACGCCTACTGTCAACAATACAAGCTCCTCAAATTCACCGATCTGTGATCTCCCCATTGATTTAATTAATAATTGCCAGTAATATACGCAGAGAGCTTATATTAAGTTCTACTTTGTCAGTAATATTCTTTTGGAACGTCTCTTTTAAAATACCGTTGGATTCACTCGTATGAGAATAGCAGTCATTGGAGCCGGCGGAGTCGGTGGTTATTTTGGTGGAAAATTGGCCGTGGCGGGCCATGAAGTCACCTTGCTGGCAAGAGGACGCCATCTACGGGCCATACAGGAAAATGGACTCCTTGTGAAGAGTATCCACGGAGATTTCAAAGCAGAAGTCCTCGCAACCGATCAATGGGCAGAGATCCCACCGGTAGACCTTGTGCTCGTCGCAGTCAAGGCGTGGCAGGTGCAGGAAGTTCGGGAGCACCTCAAATCTATCCTCCACGAAAGCACGGTCGTGCTGCCCTTACAAAATGGGGTGGTCGCAGCAAAGGAGCTATCGGAGGTTTTGGGAGAAGGTCCTGTTTTAGGGGGACTCTGTCGGATCATCAGCAAGATTGAGGCGCCCGGGGTGATCAACCACTTCGGTGCCACCCCCAGTATCATATTGGGAGAACGGCAAGGCGGAACCTCTCATCGAAGTGAGAACATTGCCCAGTCGCTCAATGAAGCCGGTATACAAGCCATTGACTCGCCGGATATCCGGGTGGATTTATGGAAAAAGTTCATATTCATCTGCGTGGGT
>JBCCXG010000420.1:0-5882 GCA_039191945.1 Bacteroidota bacterium | reverse complement strand
GTGGCACAACAGGGAAGCCTACGGTCGTGGGCTATACGGCCAGTGATCTTGAGGTGTTCGAGGAGGTAGTGGCGAGGTCATTGGTCGCTGCAGGTGCCAGGCCCGGCATGAAACTGCACAACGCCTACGGGTATGGGCTATTTACTGGTGGCTTAGGTATGCACGGAGGGGCTACGCGGCTCGGTATGGCGGTGATTCCGGTCTCTGGAGGTATGACGGAGCGGCAACTCACGATCCTTCAGGATTTTAGGCCGGAAGTGATTTGCTGCACTCCGTCCTACGCGCAAACCTTGTCGGAAGAATGCGACCGACGCGGGATATCCACACAAGACCTAGCCGTCCAGTATGCGGTGCTTGGGGCAGAACCGTGGACCGAGGCCATTAGACATCAGGTGGAGGCCGGCTTGTCCGTGCGAGCGACCAACATCTACGGCCTCAGCGAGATCATCGGACCGGGCGTGAGCCAGGAGGATGTGAATGAGAAGGGAACGGGAAGCTACATCTGGGAAGATCACTTCTATCCGGAGATCGTCGACAAGGATACTGGCGAAGTGCTGCCTCACGGGCAGGAGGGCGTGCTGGTATTCACCACCTTGACCAAGGAAGCCATGCCGCTTTTGCGCTATTGGACGAACGATGTCTGCTCCCTGCAATATGATCCCAAGGGTAGTCGCACGCACATTAAAATGTCCTCTATCAAAGGAAGGGCCGACGACATGCTGATTATCCGTGGCGTCAACCTTTTCCATACGCAGGTAGAGGAGATCATTCATGGCATAAAGGGGCTTAGTGCCAATTATCGATTGGTGGTGGAGAAGGCTGGACCCATGGACAAGGTCACGGTCGAAGTAGAGACCCTGAAAGGGGCCTCCGAGGATACAACACAATTGGCCGCAGCGTTGAGACACCAAATCAGCGGGGCCATCGGACTATCGATGGAGACAAGGATAGAGCAGCCGGGTACTATTCCAAGGAGTCAGGGCGGAAAGCTCAGTCGAATTGATGACCGACGATAGACCACCTGATCTTCTAAGGTCATCGAGCAAAACAATACGCTTCAGCATCGATTTCTCTTGGCAGCGAAGAGTTTTTTGGTATCTTTCAAGGTAATGTGTTGCAGTATGTGGAGAGTGGCTGTTGGTTTTGTGCTGGTCTTTTGGAGCGCCTTGCTCTATGGACAAAACCTCTGTTTCGATAACACCTCTACGCTGTTACCCCTACCTACCATCAGCGATTTCAAAAACTTCGGATACAATTTTGACATTCAGGGGGACGTCCTTGTCGTGACCGAATCGCAAAGTGATCTCCAAAGCTTCAGAGGGGGGACCGTCCACGTGTATTTGTACGTAGAGGGGGAGTGGGTCAGACAGACCTCGATACTGCCTGCTACCGCGGTGATCGGATTACAATTAGGCCGTGACGTCGCGATCACGGACCATGCGATTGCGGTGATCGCAAGGCCGCAAAACAGCGTCGGTAACAGCCAGGATGTCCTCTATGTATTTGCAAAATCGCCCAACGACCCATGGTCGGCATTGCAAGAGGTCTACGCAGGCCCGATCGATTCATCCGTTCCTGAAACTGATGTGCTACAGGTCTTCGATATGGACTTCGCAGGTAGTGTTTTGGCCGTGAGTTACCTCGGAGACTCGCAGGCCAAGACCAATATATATGAATACGACACAGATCAAGGTCTTGTGCTCGAGTCGGTCCTAGTAACACCCGCTGATTCCTCCGGGGCAGATGGTCAGCGCCTGGAAGTAGCTGTAGGTCAAGACCTAGTTGCCATCGGGGTTGGGGATTTTCAAGGATCTGACGGTGAGTCCAGTGGCCAGACGTTCGTATATCAGCGAAAAACAGATGGGTCCTGGCCATCGAGCCCTTCGGCTACACTGCTGCCAAGTTTGCCAAAGCAACAAAGATTTGGCGCAGACGTGGTCGTCTGGAAGCAGACCATCGTCGTCGCTTGTAACTATGGGGCAGAAAACGGCCTATTCGAACCAAAGGCTTTTGTGTATGAGCAACCAGCTGCAGGATGGGAGGGCCAAATACAAGAAGAGGCCATTTTGAGCACGGGTCAAACGGGTTCTTACTTTTCCGGGGTCGTGCTCGCGGCCAATGACAATTACGTCTTCTACGGCAAAAGCATCGAAGCGGCGGTCTCCGTCTTCAAAAAACAAGGCGACAATTGGAGGGACCAGGCAACGCGTACTGCGCTGATCTTCTCACCCGTTTTTGGGCTCAACTTTGGAGATGAAATCAAGAGCAACAACGATCATTTCGTCATGAACCTTCCCGGGGACCTGACCGATACGGAATTTACGCAGCAACAGGTCTTTACGTTCGAGCCTCCTGGGGGATCGTTTGAGTCGATAGAGTCGTTCTCTACCCTGCTTGAACCGGCTGACTCCAGTGCTACATCGGATGCCTACGGCAGTCAACTCGCTATCAACGGAAATTGGATGGCCGTAACGGCTTCGAATGATGACGTCTACGGTCCGGAGTCGGGGGCAGTGTATGTTTACAATCGAACCACGGTAAGCGCCGAGTGGTCGCTGGTGGAAGTGCTGCGCTCACCTGATCAGATTGGGTATGAGCAGTTTGGAAGCGCGTTGGCCCTACGTGACAATAGACTGTTCGTTGCGGCCCTCGGCAATAACGGAGGTGAGGGCCAGGTTTACGTCTATCGTTGGGCAGCCGGTCGATGGCGAGAGGAAGCGCGCATTCGGTCACCCGAAGTGACTGTACCTGGAACGCCCATTGACAACAGCCGATTAGGCTTTGGTCGGGCTATTGCTGTAAATGACGACGTATTGGCCATTTCGCAAATCAATACGTCCAATACCGATGATCGTGGTCGGGTCCACTTGTTTAGCGTTACGGAAGAAAATTCATGGAAGTATGTGGGCAGTCTGAGGCCTGAAGCAGAGACCAAATTTGATTTCTTTGGTAGGGATGTGGCAATGGAGGGTGACTTGATCGTAGTCGGGACGGGCGCGCCGGTATCCGCGGATCCGCAGGGAGCCAAGGTTTATGTTTTCAAAAAGGGAGCTGAAAATTGGCAAAGTGCAACGGAAGATGCCCAATTGATTAACCTCGAGCAGGGCATCCATGATCAATTTGGTTTTTCGGTCGATGTGCATGGCGATCTGATCCTCGTCGGAGCGATCAAAGCATCCCCCCATGGCTTTGAAAATCATACCCAGTCCGGAAGTGCTTATCTCTTTCGGAGACCGACGAAAGGTTGGTCGGGAGCGATTCCTCCCAGCGCACTGCTTTACCCCCGAGTACCGTTGGAGAACAACTATTTTGGGTATGATGTGCACATTGACGATCAGTACCTGTCGGTTAGTGCCCCTCATTCGGCCGAGGAGGCCTCCGAGTCGCTGCTAAACTTATCAGGCGCCTCGGGTAGTGTCTATGTATTTGATCGGAGCATCTCAGGTGGCGATACCTTGCTTCATGAAAAACATGTGATTGCTAGCGGTAACGCAGGCGCGCTATTCGGTAAACACGTGACAAGCGACGGCAGGCATTTAATGGTTTCAGCCTCCAGGGTTTCGACAGATGTCGGCTTCTTTTCAGGGGCCGTCTATGCCTGGGATCCATACCCCTATATCACACCGCTGAGTGGCGCGCTTTGTGTTAGTGATGAACCGATTGATCTGTCAGCGGAAGATGAATCATCCGGGACCTGGAGTGGGGCAGGCATTGTCAATACCGAGCAAGGCATCTTTGATCCTTCGACGCTGCTAGCTGGCGAATACATCGTATCCTTCGAGTCCCAAGGGTGCCTGGCTTCCACGGTGGTTGCCGTTTCTGAGCCGTTGCAAGTTATGACGCGGACAGCAGAACCTGTGGGCATTTGCGAGGGAGGAATTACGACCCTTGCCGCTTCATTTGATCGGCCAGCTAGCCAGCTGGCATGGTCATTTCGAGAAAATCAAACGGAGACTTTCCAGTTGCTGCTAGGGTTGGGGGGTGAGGATACTGTCGTCGTAGCCAGCCCCGGAGAGTACTTGCTGGAGTACGGGAACGGAGGCTGTACCGACGTGCTTTCCTTCCTGGTAGGGATAGACAACAACAACCCGCCAGTGATCGTCAACCGGTCTCCGATCGAATTGAAGGTGTGTGCAGGCGGCACTGATTCCTTGTTTGTGGATGTAGGAAGCCAAGGGGTGACGGATTACACCTGGCGCTATCGCCCGACCCCCGACAATGAATATGAGATGATTTTGAGTGATGGCGAAATGGCGTCGCTACCAGTAGGGTTGAGCGGGCAATACCAGGTGGTAGTCGCCAATGGCGTTTGTCAGACAATCCTTGATTTCAATGTGGTAGCCCCGGACTTTAAGGCCAAGATTAGCGCCACCGGTGATTTAGTGCTTTGTGAGGACGAAGCCATTCGCCTCACGGTCAGTCCTGCGGAAGGAGTTGAGAACTTCCAGTGGTCCTTTCGGCCCAGTGAATCGTTTGTCTTCGAGTCGCTGCAGGACGATTCCCCTGCGTTGGATGTCTTTATGCCAGGGAGCTACTTTTATGAATTTTTTGCGGAGGGGTGTGCATTTGTCTCAGATACAGTAGAGGTGACAACACCCATTGCGGAGATCAACTTGGAATTAGCTTCGGTACTTTGCGGCACTGATGAAGTAGTTCCATTGGTCGCTAGCCCCCCAGGAGGTAGCTGGTTGGTGGATGGCGAGCCCTTGGAGGGGGATGCATTGGTGACCAGCCAATTCTTCAATGGCCAGTACCAGTTGACCTATCGGGTCAATCAACAGGGTTGTTGGTTGGAGGAAACGACAGAGGTGCGGGTAGCGATCGTTGGACAGGACGAAGTCGCCAATGCTTTCTCGCCCAATGGCGATGGCATCAATGATGTATTTAATCCGGAGCCGGCAGCTGGACTCCCGGCGTATAATTTCCAGGTATTTGATCGCTCCGGTGTGGTAGCCTACGAGACCCGTGACGCTACACAATCATGGGATGGCAGGGGTCAGCAACCGGGCACCTATTTCTGGACAGTCACTTACTTCGATGAGTGTGCTTCGGAGCAAACAAGGCGATCCGGCATCGTTCAGTTGCTACGATAGTAGAGGATGGAAGCATAAAAGTGGGGTCCTGGCCGCTGTACGCCTTCGGCAGGACCCGATATGTCCTAATCATTTGGCGATAAAGCGCTTCCAGATGTAAAGTATCAAAAGTGCTCCGAGCACTGCGACAATCCAGTCCCTGGGACTCAGAAAGCTCACACGACCGTCACTGGCGATGCCTATGATGCGGCCGATCCAGCCTCCCAAAATCGCTCCACCGATACCGATAAGCATGGTGACGAATAACCCTCCGGGCTCTTTGCCGGGAAAAATGGCCTTGGCAATCAAGCCTGCTACCAGGCCAAAAGCGGCCCAAACTAATAAACTCCAAATCATGATAAGTAGTGGTTAGGATCCTTTAAAAAGTTGAGCGATGAAGATAGATGGATTTGCGCAGGATGGTAACAAAGTGGAGCGACTTCTTGATCAAGATTCACGCGGCCCCCTTTGTTTTGTCTTCCCAAGACCTCGTCTCTCACTGGGCATTTTCCTGGCGAATGTACACTGCTGCCGTGCTTTACAGTAAGAAAATCCACCGAGGAAGGGGTTCGGGGTCAAAAGTTGTGTGTATGCAACTGTTTGCATATGCACGTGCAAGCCTTTGCATTCACACGTGCAAAGCTTTGCATACACACATGCAACGTGTTGCATGTACGATGACTTTGACCTGGCTTCCTGAGCCGCGTCGGTAGCCGGTTCGATCTACCTCTTCCGCCCTTCTCCAAGCTGCTTGTCTCCCGCCCTTGTCGATACGGTACCACCGCGCCTGCAAGGCTCCCCATGCCCTTC
>JBCCXG010000419.1:0-5897 GCA_039191945.1 Bacteroidota bacterium | reverse complement strand
GCACTATGATGGTCGCGTACAGTATCGTTCGGAAATTGCCTCTTGGTCGGAGGAGGAAAAAGAAGCGGTTTTTTGCCTTACAAAAGGGTGAGTCCAGCACCGACTTCAATCGAACAAAAGGGCGTGTTGATATTAGCAAATGGTAGCACTTCTGACTAACTTAGACAGCTACCTCATCTCGAAATGAAAACAATGAAAAAGGTAATTTTTGCAGCTGCCGCTATTGTTGTACTGACCATTTTGCTATCATTCTCCCCGGCCGAGGAACTACAGTTGATTATTACGGTCACATCTGCAACTCCCACTGCATTCGATATGGTCTATGAGGGAGTCAGTAGCGAAAAAGGTTTGGTCACCCCGCAAGAGTTCGTTATCGATGCGACTACTGCTAAATTCATTTTTCGATCGCGGGACTCGACTCAGCAAATTGTGGTAACAGCCTCAAGGGAACAAGGCGGAGGAGTGACGGGCTCAGCGCCGATTGTGGTGATCCAGGCCAGTGAGGAGTGGATCAGCACTGTCGCAACGGACGAGCTTGAGGACTAAGCACCGTGATTGACGATCCGGCCCTCAGGCTTTAGCACACAATACACACCTCCTAAGTCCATCTGTGGGATGCATCCATTGCAGGCAGTGCACCCAGAACGGGTGATGGAACCGTCCTTTAAGTGATTAACAAATTCGGGGTCATGGATGAGTGCACGCCCTAGGGCAAGTAGGTCAAATCCAGCGTCCATCGCGCGATTGATGTTGTCCCTGGAGACGATCCCTCCGATCAACGCCAAGGGTAGCTTTACTTGCTTTCGGACCTCTTTGGCCATGTCAAAAAAGAACATTTCTTCGAAGGGGTACTGCTTTACAATGCCGGGACCGAAGAGGCGCATACCAATTCGCTGAGCTCGGTTGCCCTCAGCACGAATCATCTCTTTGAGCGGACGTCCACCGCGCAAAAGATAAAACGGCGTCTTGCTGGTGTAGCCACCCGATAAGATGAGGGCAGAAGCTCCTGCGTCCTCAAGCATCTGCGCAAAGAGAATCGCTTCGTGCAATTGTAAGCCCAGCCGGAATCCGTCGGCAAGGTTGATTTTTACCAAGACTGGAAAGTCCGGCGGCACTGACGAACGGATGGATGCCATCACCTCCAAGGCCAGTCTTGCCCTGTTCTCAAGCGTACCGCCGTATTGGTCTTTTCGTCGATTGACTTTTGGGCAAAGAAACTGGCTCAATAGATAACCATGACCGGCGTGAAGTTCGATGGCATCAAAGCCTACCTCTACAGCCATTTGGGCTGCCAGGCCATAGTCATCCACTATTTGGTCGATTTCAATGGGTTTGAGCGCGTACCCAAATGGAAGCCCGCTGAACATGCCGTATTCATTGACAATGAAGGAGGGGCCTTTCGGGCCACGACCTTTGGAAGGACTTACCTTCGAAAAGTAGCCACTATGCGCCAATTGGATTGATGCTGCGGCCCCCTCCCGGTGCATGGCTGACGTAAACTTTCTCAGTTCGGATCCGATAGACGGTCTCAGGTAGATTTGTCTTGGAAAAGTGCGACCATCCTGATTGACGGCACAATAGGCCAGTGTGGTCATTCCCACACCTCCTTGGGCGATTCGCCGATGCCAGTCGATCATCGCATCTGTTGGTGCCGAATCTTTCCAATACCCTTCGCTGGTTGCCGACTTGATGAATCGGTTTTTAAGACGTAGTGATCCTAACTGCAGCGGACTGAATGCGCTCTGGAAACTAGACATTGGAAGGGTAATAGGTCGGAGCCAAACTTAATGTAAAGTGGGCCGACTTTCATGCTCCCTGAGGCTTGAATAGCTTGTTTTTTGCGACCTACAGAGACTAACCCTACCGGTCGCTTCTAGAGTTTAAAAATAGGGTAAGTCGATTGTGCGGGTTGGTGTATTGGGTCAATTCGTGGGTTCTGGCTTGGGAAGGTCTTGAAAGTCTTCTTGTGCGAAGTACCGACAAAAACTCCTTTGGTGTCTAGGCATTTCGAGCTCTGATACCTTTGAGATACTTACAATAGGACCCACTTCATCGGCTGCAAACTTCTTGAGCATGAGGATGGCTGTTTCGTCCGCAATAAACATCACGGCCTCGCCATTGCCCCACAACTCGGAGATAAGAAAGTCGGTCGAGTAACCCTCTTGCGGGACCGTCTGTCTGAGACCTCTTACTCTGTCCGTCCCCTCCTCGTACAGGTAGGACCAGTGGACGACGGATTCGACGTATGATACGGTACCCATGACGGACTCATAGTATCCATTGAAGCTGAATAGTACCTTCTCCACTTGTTGAGCACTGGCAAAGTGCCCAACGAAGCCAATCACAAGGACGGCCATGATCTTTTTCGGTGATCTTGCGAGCATGATAAATGGGTAAATCCTGATTAATGAACAGCTGGTAATAGAATTTAACGCATTTTCCAGAAAATCATTGGGTAATTCCGCTAGGTAGATATGAGAGGCTTACGAAGCGGTATTTTTTAGGATGGATCGGATGCTGGACGCGGCACGCTAGATCAGTTTCATCTTCAGACCCTCGTGGGTCGCGCTGAAGCCTATTTTTTCATAAAATCGGATAGCTCGATCACGTTGCTTATCACTCGTCAGCTGGATCATGTGGGCTCCTACCTCACGAGATCGGTTGATGGCCCATCGAACCAGTTGTTCGCCGACTAGCTGACCCCTTTGATCGTCCCGCACCCTCACGGCTTCTATTTGGGCCCTGATACCGCCTCGATAGGTCAGGTATTGTAGAAACGTCAACTGCATGGTGGCGACAATTTCTCCTCCTTTCTCTACGACCAGCAGCTCGTGGTTGGGATCCGTATTGATCCTTTCAAAAGCTTGGTAGTAGGCTTCTGGTAGCGGGTCTCTGTACTGCTCGCGTTGCTTGCCTAGGGTGTCGTTAGCGAGCATTTCGACGATCAAGGGTACATCAGATTTTGTGGCTTGCCGGATGATCATGAGAGGCTCTTTTCCTTGGGTATACTCTCATTTTTGGTATGGTGTTACTTTCTCCTAAAGATTTGTCACGGCGATGCTCTTCGCTTGAAAATTGAATTCTGCCATCTTTGTTATCGATCAATCGAATACTGTGTCCAGAAATATCATCAGACGGTTTTTGAGATGGAATGCATTGGCCCTCCTCCTGCTGGGCTTGTTCTTCTGGATACGTCCATCGACAGCCAGTGAGAATTTTGTATTCTGGCCAGGCGCCTATTTCCTCTCTCTTTGGATCATCAGTCAAGTATTGCCACTGCTATACAGTTTTTTCCTTTCCGATCACTCGACGCCCCAATTCCGCACGCTGATGGTAGCCTTGACCATTGGTACGGGACACTTCTTGTTGACGGGTGCATTGATCCTGCTACTGGAAAGGTTGTTTGGGTTCGAAGAGCACTATGAGCTTAACCGATTGGCAGATTATGCGCGAGATTCCTGGCACTACGCGATAGAGGGATCATTGATCGCATTGTTTTATCTGATCGTGATGTACGCCATGAGTACGAAAGAGCGCCTGGAAGAAGAGCGCGAGCTTCATCAAGGAGCCTTGGCAGATTTGAGGACCTTGGATCTGAACATGCTCAAGTCGGAATTGAATCCCCACTTCCTCTACAACGCCATGAACAGTATCTCGATGAAGGTCCGCATCAAGGAAAACAAGGTGGCAATACGTATGATCGCGGCATTGACGGATCTTCTCCGGACGGTCCTTTCCTCTCGCAAGGTCCACTTGGTATCCTTAGATGAGGAGATCAGCTATCTCAGTAAGTATCTTTCCATAGAGGAAGCACGCTTCGGTGCGACAGCCAGGATGGAACTCTCCTTTCCGGATGAGACGTTGACCGCATTGGTGCCACCTCTCATTTTGCAGCCTCTGGTGGAAAATGCTTTCAAGCACGGTGCTCCCTCGACTAATGAGCAGGCCTACATTCGGGTAGCTGCGGAAAAGACGGAGGACCAGCTGGTCGTGCAGGTGCATAATGCCGGAAGCGGTGATCAAAAGATCGTGACAGAGTTAGGTGCTGTCGGCATAGGGTTGCCCAATGTCGTGCACCGACTAAGGCAGCTGTATGGCAACCACTTTCGCTTCCAGATTGTCAATCACAGTAAAGGTGTCATTTGTAAAATCACGCTTCCATTTCAAACATGAAGATCACCTGCCTCATCATCGATGACGAATTACCTGCGCGACAGGGACTGGCGGCCTTATTGGAGGACTACCCTGACATTGAGTTACTGGAATCCTGTGCTGATGGGGTCCAGGCTATCGACGCCATACGAGCCCACCGACCGGATTTCGTGCTGCTGGACGTACAAATGCCATATGTCAATGGCTTTGAAGTACTCGAGAGTATCCCTCCGCCAATACCGCAGGTGATTTTCATTACCGCTCATGATGAGTTTGCACTTAGGGCCTTTGAGGTGAATGCCGTTGACTATCTGCTCAAGCCCTTCAGTGACGAAAGATTTGATCAGGCGATGGCTCGGGTGGTGGATAAGCTCAAATACGCGAGGGAGGACCAAGGGATTCGGCAACTCCTTCAGTCTTCAAACTTACCCGTGAAGTCCAGCCGCCGAGCTCAGAAGTACGAGGGACGCTTATTGCTCAAGTCTGACGGGAACGTTCATTTGTTACCCCATAATGAGGTCGTTTTTGTCGAGGCTTATGACTACTACATCAAAGTACACTTGGAAGATCGGTTTTTGCTGGTGAGGGAGACTATGAAGAATATCGAACTACTACTGCCAGCTGCCTTGTTTGTTCGAATTCATAAGTCTTACATTGTGAATGTCAGGTGGGTGAGGGCTTTGCGTAGGGTGGAGGCGGCTGAACATAGCCTTGAACTGACCGATGGCAAGATGCTACGAGTAAGCCGAGGTAAACTGCCCCATGTACGGGAGCGATTGGGAGCTATATGAAGCGGCCTGCCACTGGCTGCAGCATAGCGACCGTTCGCTGCAGGTTATCAGTTGGCGACTTTAGGGTCGCCGTTCTTTGTGGAAAGACAATCACATTATGCTACGCAATCACTTCGTCTTTGCGATTAGACTTTTTCTAAAGGAAGGGGCCTATTCGGTACTTAACATTCTAGGCCTCGCGCTCGGTATCACCATTGGGATCATTTTGCTTTCTTATCTGCATGGAGAGTTGACGTATGACCAGCATTATGAAAAACACAGGCGCATCTACCGCTACGTGGCGGAGACCAAGGCTGACGGGGCACATTTCAACACTGCTCGATCTGCTAGAGAATTAGCTCCTGTCCTCAAGGAAGATTTACCTGAGGTCGAAAGCTACGTACGATTGCTGCCAAATGGCGAGTGGCTCGTCGAGACTACTGCCGCGGATGGGACGGTAAGGAAGTTTTATGAAGAAGAGATTTGGACCGTAGACAGTACAATGTTCGAGCTTTTCGATCATGAGTTCCTCGAGGGGGAGACGTCCTCTTGCCTAGCAGGGCCCGGAAAGGTGGTATTGACAGAATCGATTGCCAAAAAGTACTTTGGTGAGGAATCGGCCATGGGGAAAAGCCTGATCTTCCGCGGAGAGGATCGCCGTGAGGTGACTGCGGTGATCTCTGATCTGCCCTACAATGCGCATATGCAGTACGAAATTTTGTTGTCCGATATTCCTGAGAGACAATGGGTAAACGAAGGGGACGCAACGCGAAGGTCTGAAGGCTATTGGAATCCTGGAGCCTACACCTATTTGTTGATGCCGGAGGATTATGATCCCCAAGCATTCTACGGAAAGTTTCCAGGGATTTTCCGTATTTGTGCCATCGACCGAATTCACGGTGCAACAAGGCATCACCGACACCACCTATGCCGCCGGATACCTGGCCAGTCTGCAGGCCGGTGCGCCGCCAATCG
>JBCCXG010000418.1:0-5900 GCA_039191945.1 Bacteroidota bacterium | reverse complement strand
CTCGTTTGATCAGATTGGCTTTGTGGAGGGCGCCGGTAACTCAACAGCCATCAATGCATACAGCTATCGGGTCATCACTTCGAAATCAAGGTATTATCGCTTTAAGCAGGTTGATTTCGATGGTACTTATGCCTATGGCCCTGTCCGATTCGTTGCCGAGAGCGACGTTTGGGGAAAGGAACCGGTGATTTATCCTAATCCCACGCGCGGGGTAGTGTTCATCGCGCAAGTTTCGAACGATGAGCTGATACGGCTAGATATGATGGACGTAAGCGGCAAGCAGCTGGACGCCTTGCATGGGACAAGACCCTCTGTAGAGCAGCAGTTGCAGAAGCGGTTAGCGCATTTGCCCAAAGGGATCTACACATTGCGTTTGAGAACTCGCGACGGCGTCTATCTCAAAAAAGTAATCAAAGAGTGACTTTCTACGAAAAAGAGCTGGCCAGGCTCAATAGCGCGATCTACAAAAACCAGAGACAGCTCGATGCGGTCATTGCCGTTCGGCACTACATCAACCAACACTACCCAACTGATCTCAATCTGGATTTGCTTTCGGAGACCCATTGTATTTCCAAGTATCATCTCCTTCGACTATTCAAAAAGTACTACGGACTGACACCCCGACAATATCTGATCGACAAGCGAATCGAGAAGGCGAAGGAGAGTTTGAAGACAGGGAAGTCGGTGACGGAAACTTGCTTTGCCGTAGGATTTGAGAGTGTGGGATCCTTCAGTGTCCTATTTAAGACCAAAACCGGCAAATCGCCGTCGAACTTCCAAAAAGAGCAACTTTCAATAAGGGAGTAGACCCTGAATTGCGGATTTTAGGGCTTTAAACCTAACCTACATGAGAGTAACAATTATCAGTATCCCTGTCCTTGATCAGGAAAAGGCCCTTAGATTTTACACCGAGAAACTGGGATTCATCAAAAAACTGGACACGCCACTGGATGGAGGTAATCGATGGTTGACCTTGGTTTCTCCAGAGGCGCAGGATGGACCTGAGTTACTACTAGAACCCGCACCGCTGCACTTCGAACCTTCCAAAGTCTTCCAGGATGCCTTGATGGAAGCGGGTATTCCCTATACCCAGTTTGATGTGGATGATGTACAAAAAGAGTATAACCGCTTGATCGAGCTAGGCGTAGAGTTCAGTGTGAAGCCGACGGAGATGGGCACGGTGAAATTCGCAGTTTTGAATGACACCTGTGGCAATAACATCCAGCTTGTGCAGAACCTATGACGGCTGCCTGCAACGTCTGATCGCTCATGGGTATGAGATGGTAAATCGCCATCGGGTGGATGCAACCGGAGATAAGTTGCTTTTGAAGAGATCACATCAGACTATTATTATGTCACATAGTTCTCGGCATTGAAATCATAGCGTTTGAAAGCCTGCGCCGATGCTGTTGCTTCGCATGATCACTCCTTAACAGATACATGCTATGCGACTCCTATTCTTCGCCATCGCCCTTGTTTTCATGTTGCGGCCATCATGGGCCCAGATCCGCTTGGCTCCGGCGGACTCTTCGAACACCGCCCTTCCGTGGTTCGTAGAGCGTCCCACAGACTTGATCCTGACGGCGTCATTTGGCCCCCTACCTACGGTTTTGTCAGGTTACAAGGGGATGCACGACTTCCTCGATGACCAAGGCATCGAAATGAGGAGACTCATGTCCGTCTACGGTTTTGGTCTGCACTGGCGCTATCGAAGGTTCATGCTGGGACTGAACGCTTCCAGTTCCGATCCCTCCAACAGCCGGGAAATGCCGGCCAATGGTCAGCGGGTCTTTCTCAAGCAATCCTATTCGTCACTCGACCTCTCCGCAGGTTATATGGTGTATACGGATCGCTTCATATCGATCATGCCCAGGGTCGGCGTCGGTCTCTCCGAGTATTCCATACAGTACACCTTCGAAAATACCGTTCCGTTCGACTTTGACGAACCGGGGAGCTACCAGTCCCCGGGATCGCCCAATCTTGTGCACGAGAGCGGGCACGTCTCCTTTGCGCTGGAGTTTATGAATGGCTATGGCAACAAAAAGAGGATGAATGGAATCATTGGCGGGTCCATTGGCTACCGACACGGATGGGGCACCAGAGGTTGGGAAGCGAGACCGGGAGCGGTCGACAACACGCTCAACGACCGACTGGGCGAGTTCTTTTTGACCGCGGTCTTGGGTATCGCTGTCGCCCCTCGAAATAGTACTTCAAGATGACATGGCTGACCGCCCTGATTTTGACTTGCGGCACGGTTACCTTTCCGGCGCCGTTACAAAAGGAATCAAGTCAAGTAATCATTTTCCGAGGGGGGAGCTATATTCTTCAACGATTTGAGCTTTGGGTCAATGATGAGCCTGTGTTGCAACCCTTCAAACAAAATACCGCCATCACACTTACCTTGCCGGAGGGCGATGTGAAGGTGGCGTTGAGCCGTGGTAGCAGTTGGGGCTTACACGGGAGTCGAGAATATGTGATCCAGGTGGAAGCTGGGCGTACCTACTACTTGCAAGCCGAGCTGGAATACGACTTTCCCGTGACTTACTTAGGGTTGACGGTATCCAACTCCCAGCGCTATTTGAAGATGCTCCCGAAATTGAGTCAAGTTGAGTAGCAAGAAGCACATCGTTCAAAATCGTCTTCGCCAAGGGCTGGCCTTCATTATAGTGGCATTTATTGTTGCGTATTTACTGTTGGAGTGGGTCTTCTACTTTCGAAGCATTGAGGATGCCAACCGGTCCGAATTCATCGGGTTCGTCTACTTCGTAGCCAGCTACTGTCTGGTACTATGCGTGCTGGTTTTATTGGGCTGGCTAGTCTTCAAGCTACGATTGTACCTTACTCGGCGACAGCGCTCTTGGACCAGGAAGGAGTTCCTGGCAATTCATTTGTGCCTCTATTTGTGCTTCTTCCTGCTCCTGAGGCGGGTCTTCTCCGGGGAAGATCAATTTGTCCCGGAGAATATGCTGCTGGCTGGGGTGGGTGTAGCGATTATCATTGTTGCCGAACGGCTTTTTTCTGCCAATAAGCAAAAGCAACTGCAGCTGATCTACGAGCGTGAGCGACAAAAGGCGGAATTGGCCATGATCAAAGCACAAGTCAATCCGCACTTCCTTTTCAACTCTCTCAACACCCTGTACAACGATGCACTGAAGATTGGGGCTGCAGATATGACCAGCAACTTGGAGAAGCTGACCGATATACTTCGCTACCAGCTGCAGTATGCCTCTCAACCCTTCATCTCTTTGGAGGAGGAGACGAACTTCATTCAGCAGTTTGTAGATTTCCACAAGCATCGATTTACGGATGACGAGTCGGTCAAAATCACTTTGGAGATCACCGTCGACGATAGGTCGTACGTCATTCGGCCGATGATGCTCATTACTTTCATAGAAAATGCCTTCAAACATGGGATCAGCCGGGAGAAGCCTTCGGTTATTGACATATCACTGCATGGGCAAGTGGGTGAATTGACACTACAAGTTATCAATACAAATCACCCGAAAGTGGGTAAAATGAGTACCGGAATTGGGCTATCTCAGACTTTGGAGATGCTGAAGGCGTATTATCCAAAGCACACTTTGCAATCAACGATAGTCGATGATCACTATAAGATCATCTTGACATTACCCCTTGAAAATATTCAAACATGAAAAAACTGACCGCGATCGCTTTGGATGATGAGCGCAGCAGCCTGGAGGTCTTGGAGCACCATGCGGCAAAGGTGGACTTTGTGGATTTGAAGGAGGTATTCACTTCACCCTCAAAAGTGCTAGACTACCTGCAAACGCATGAGGTGCAACTACTCTTTCTTGACATTGAAATGCCCGACATCAATGGCTTAGAGATCGCCAAAATGATTGACCGGCATCAGACGAAGGTGATTTTGGTGACCGCCTTCTCTGAATATGCCTTGGGAGGTTTTGAAGTGGAAGCCATTGATTATTTGATGAAACCTGTGGCCTACAATCGGTTTCTAAGAGCCTGTCTGAAGGCCAAAGACCTACTGGTGAATGATCAGGAGGAAACGCCCGATTTCATCTTCGTCAAAGACGGCTACCAATTGACGAAGGTCAAACTCTCAGATATCCGATACATCAAATCGGATGCGAATCTGCTCAATATCTACACGGCTACGGACCGGATTATAACGCGCATGACCATGACCCGCATGTTGGAGATCCTGCCCAAGAATCGATACCATCGGGTGCACAAATCCTATATCGTCCACCTTCCCAGTGTCCAAAAAGTAGATCAGCAGTTTGTCTACATGGCGGATATCGAGATACCCATCTCCTCTGCTTATCGAGATACCTTCAACGATACGGTCAAGAGGTTTTTGAAGCACTGATTTATAGAATCCCTTTTCAAATTCATGATGCTCGCCTATTTTCATCTTGGCCTGAGAGGTGGATCTAAACCCTCTTTGTTAGTATGAGAGAGTACCTTTTGGAATACAATGTTTTTGACGAGGAGGAGGTTGATAGGATTCTCCCCCATTTCACAGCAAGGACCTTCCGCAAGAAGGAGGTCATTGTTCGCGGTGGCGAATTGACCCACCATGTTTACTTCATACTTCGGGGCTGCGTCCGATCCTTTTTGATTGACTACGGCGGCAAGGAGCACACCATACTATTTGGTACGGAGGGCTATTGGGTAGGTGACCTTCAGGCTTTTACGGCCGGTTCGGCGACGTCCTACAATTATCAGGCCCTTGAGGCCACGGAGGTGATGAGCATCGGCAAGTCTTCTTGGGATTCGTTGATGATAAGCGAGCCCAGCTTCGTCAAATACGTGGCGATGCTGTTTCGCAATGCCCTGATCGTTCAACAAGAGCGATTGGTCGAAGTTTTTACCCTACCCGCTGAGCAGCGATATGAAAGATTTATAGACAACAGAAGTGACCTGCTCCATCGGGTGCCACAAAAGTACATTGCCAGTTATATCGGCATCACACCCGAATTCCTTAGCCAGATTAGAAAGAAGGCGTCTCGGGCCTGATTTATTAAACTAGTTAAAGTTTATTCTAATTGGTCTCTCTCAGCTTTGCCCTCTAAATACAATAAGAGGAAGTAACGCCGTGAAGTCAAGAGCATACCTAACCATTGCCATGCTGGCCCTCCTGACCCTTGGCTTACCTTCTTCAACCATCTCAAACATAGAAAGAGAAGCGACCATGGAGCAGGCAAACACACTTAGTAGCTTACCCAGCAGAAAGGGTGGGCGGCCGATGACGACTGATACCAACCCTCACACACAACTCGACCAGCAACCAGAGGATCTCACTCATATTTATGCACTAACGGATTGGGCATTTGACCTGCAACACATCCACAGGGAGCCGAGTGCGGTTTCTGTGCCGGGAGCGATTGCCATGTGTATGGATGAGGGTCATACCTGCCAAAGTTGCAATGCATTTATGATCGGAACCGAATTTGCGCACTTTCATCCCCATCCAGACTATAGCCTGCACCTGGGACTTGCTAAAGCAGATGCAGAAGTTGTCATTGCAAAGGGCTGGGCAGAGTGGCATCCTTTGATCAAAAGAGGCATCTTGCCCCCGAACATCGTGATGTTGTACGCGCCCAGGGATCAGGAAGAGCTCGATGCGGCAAAATCAATCCTGCAGCGTTCCTATGATTACGCAAGGGGAAAGTTGGAGTGAGCGAAAGTGGGTGGTGATCCGTTGATCAACTCAACTTAAATACGACGGGCAGTACCACAAAAGCCTTCACTGGTGCGCCATCCACTTCTCCGGGTAGCCAGTTATTGGCATTTTCCAGTACTCGCTCAGCCTCCTCGTCACAACCATGACCTATACCTCTGAGGGTCTTCACCTCGCTCACACGACCCTTTTCATCTACGACGAAGCCGACATAGACCTGTCCTTCGATGCCATT
>JBCCXG010000417.1:0-5910 GCA_039191945.1 Bacteroidota bacterium | reverse complement strand
AGCAGTGGCCGAAGAAAGGAGTACCCGAAAAGCGGTCTGCTCGGGCGCATCATCATCAAAGATTTTGAGGTCTTGATAAAAGCTATTGTAAGCCTTGGCCAAGTCGTAAGCGTACTGGGCCACAATCGATGGAGCATATTCCCTGGCCGCATTAGCCACAATCACGGGAAACTGCACCAAATTCGCAATGACCTCACGTTCCTTGGGCATCAAATCAACGCTTTCCTTGTTGAACACATTGGCTACTCCCAGCTCCATCGCTCTACGTGATATGGCAGAAATCCGTGCATGCGTGTATTGTATAAACGGTCCAGTGTTTCCTTGGAAGTCAATCGACTCTTTCGGATTAAATAGCATCCGCTTCTTAGGATCTACTTTGAGCAGGAAGTACTTCAGTGCGCCCAGACCGAGAATGCGATATAACTCTTCAGCCTCTTGATCGGACAGACCCTCGATCTTGCCCAACTCTCGGGTCTGCTGTTCGGCGGTTTCGAACATACTTGACATCAGATCATCCGCATCGACGACCGTACCTTCCCTTGACTTCATCTTACCTGTCGGAAGGTCGACCATGCCGTAGCTCAAGTGATAGAGTCCGTCCGCATAGGATCGCCCGAGCTTTCTCATGATCTTGAACAACACGTTGAAATGATAGTCTTGCTCATTTCCCACAACGTAAACCGATTGATCAAACGGGAAATCCTTGTGCTTGAAATCACAAGTGCCCATGTCCTGAGTCATATAAACCGCCGTACCATCTGCTCTCAAAACCAACTTCTCATCCAAACCTTCATCGGTCAGGTCCACCCATGCTGAGCCATTGTCCTTCTTGAAGAAAACCTCCTTCTGCAATCCCTCTTCCACAATGTCTTTACCCAGCAGATAGGTATCCGATTCCTTATAGATCTTATCAAAAGCAATACCCATCGTAGCATAGGTCTGGTCAAAACCTTCGTAAACCCAGTCGTTCATTTGACTCCATAAGCCCACGGCATCAGGGTCATTACTCTCCCACTTCTTAAGGAGCTCCTGCGCTTCCAGCAACAACGGAGCCTCTTTTTTCGCGCGCTCTTCATCGGTTCCATCAGCAACCATTGCCGCGATCTGCTTTTTGTACTCCTGATCAAACCTGACATAGTACTTCCCAATCAAATGGTCTCCTTTGATCCCCGAGGATGTCGGCGTCTCTCCGTCACCAAACTTCTCGTAAGCAAGCATAGATTTGCAGATATGAATCCCTCGGTCATTGACGAGGTTGACCTTCATGACTTCGTACCCTGCCATCTCCATGATTCTGGAGACGCTATCACCCAGGAAGTTATTGCGCAGGTGCCCAAGGTGTAACGGTTTATTTGTATTGGGAGACGAGAACTCAACCATCGCTTTCCGTCCGTTGGCAGGTAAGCGACCAAATGTCTGCTCTTGGCCAATGTGCTCAAGGGCAGTGACCCAGACCGATGGCGCTAAGGATAAATTGAGAAACCCTTTGACGACATTGAACCCCTCTACACCGTCCAAATGCTCCACCAAATACTCCCCGATTTCCTCGGCTGTCTGCTCCGGCTTCTTCTTGGAGACCTTCAAAAAAGGGAACACGACGAAAGTATGCGTTCCTTCAAATTCTTTCTTAGTGGGTTGGATCTGCGCCGCATCAGCATCAAGGTCATGGCCATACAGTTCCTTGAAAGCCGCTACGACGCCGGCTTTGATTACTTTATCTGGATTAATCATCAATTTCTACTTCCTGTTTTTCCGGTTTGAATATTTCTGCCATCATACACCGCACACCTCCCCCACCTAGGGTTTCGATCGTGGGTATGGGACTATGGAGTAGCGTTCCATGCTGCGACAACCTACGTTTTTGCTCAAAACTAAATATCTCGTACGCGGCAGTCGACATGACAATGAACCGCTTTCCTTCCACATTACATACCTGCAAGATATTCCCGGCAAAAGACCGCACCTGAGCCTCGGAGATTTCAATGATCTCTTTTCCCGTGACCTCTAATCGGTCCAAGACATCATGCCGCTGCTTCTTGTCATCAATACTTCCCAAGCACACCACCGCGAAATGCTCACCTACTTCCATCATTACGTTTGTATGGTAGATCGGTAGTCGCTGGCCATTCACAGTTTGGTTGGCATCGAAGCCAAGGTAATGATAGCCAGTTTGCTCGGCAAAAGCGCGCAAGCCTTGCTCAGTAGTTCGCTCAGAGTACGCAGCGTAAGCAATTTTATTTTGACGGTCAAAGATCATACTACCAGTACCTTCGACAAAACCGTTTGCAGCTTCCAATCCGGAAAAATCATATACCGTGTGGTAGCCAAACCTCGATCGCAGTGACTCAACAATATCTCTTCGTTTTTCAAGTCTTCTATTCTCTGCGTGGATAGCATAGATGTAGATGATGCCGGCTTCGTGGGTGCTGATCCAGTTATTAGGGAAAATAGAATCGGGCGTGTCCGAGCCTTCCTCGCTCACGAATTCGATGACTTCAATGCCATTGCTTGTTAGCTCTTGGGAAAAAGTGTCGAACTCTAGCCGCGCACGCTGCTGGATCTCACCGGCAGAGAACTGCAACTCATGCTGGAAGTGGTTGTCTACCGCCGTTTCTTCATTGAGGTGGAAGGCCGTAGGTCGTACCAGCATGATGGTATCCGTCACCTGCTTAGTCATATCTCCTACGTAGCGGCAAGGTCGAGCATCTCAACAAGCCTTCCATTTTCGAAATCTCATGGTAGGGGATTTCCTCCACCGTAATGCCCCAATCCCGGATTTGACGATTGAGTCGATGAAAACTCCGCTCAGACACCACGATGTCCGGTGCAATGGAAAAGATGTTGGAGTGCATCTCGTACATTTCCTCCTTGTCGATCAAGTGGATGTTCTCAGCACCAAACAAATCCTTGAGAAACGCTACATCATTGGGATCCTTGAAGCCCTCTGGATGTAGTATGCACTTGTCATGACCCAAGGGCTGGAAGCAACAATCCAGGTGCAGGGCATTTTCTCGGGCATGGGTGTCGGATTTTTTGAGCTCAAAAGCCCGAACATCTAAGTCAGGAAACGTCGACTTTAAGAAATCAACACCTGCCTCATTGGTCCTTGCCACCTTGTACTTTTGAAAATCTTCCTCTTTAGAATACCCTATGAATAGATGGCCTTTCCACGGCATCACATCGCCGCCCTCCATTCGGATACTTAAATCAGGTCGCAGAACGTGATCCGCTGCCACCTTCGCAATGATTGGCTCGATGCCCTGCACCTCCTCCCGTCGGTCGATGAATATCTGAGGCACGATCAACGTCTCCTGGATCACAATCCCCACGTCTCGGGCAAAGACCTGATTTAAATTGGGAAGGTTCTGTGGCCGGTACACTTCCACTCCATACTTTTCAAAAACCTCGAGAAAGGCCTGCATCTCTCTCTTGGCGTCCTCCTCTTTTGTGAAAGTACCGTCGAGCACATGTTCTCTTGATTTGGGGTCGTACGTATGGTCGACATCCGGCACGCCTCCCATGTCGTTGGCTATGCCAAGGATCACCGCTTCAAGCGGTGCCGTCTCATCATGTATCTTGATCGGTATCATATCGAGATCGTGGAAAAATGTGGCCAAAATTAAGCATTTGGAACAAGATCAGTGACTCCTATTTTGAGGCAGTCAAATGAATAAAAACAATATCCCATTTTCGCAGATTTCTACTTTTATTGCATCGATTTCCGAGATATGCAGACCTACGCCGATCTGATTGATCAGACCTTTTACTTCCCGACTCCTGAGTTTAGAACTGAGAACAATGCCCTCTATTTTCACGATGTCGATCTCATGGCCGTCATCGAACAATACGGGACTCCGCTAAAGCTCTCCTACTTACCCAAGATTGGAGAAAACATCAACAAGGCGAAAGCGCTATTTGCAGACGCATTCCGCAAACTGAACTACCAGGGTGACTATGTCTACTGCTACTGTACGAAGTCTTCCCATTTTCAATTTGTACTGACCGAGGCCAGTCAACATGGTGCTCATATCGAGACCTCGTCCGCATTTGACATCGCGATCGTACGAAGGATGTATGAACGCGGCGAACTTTCAAAACAAACCTTTATCATTTGCAATGGCTTCAAACGACCTGCTTATCTCGAAAATGTCACTTCACTGCTTAATGATGGCTTTGCGCGTTGCATTCCCATTCTAGACAACCTCAATGAGCTGGACTACTACCTCGCAAGAGCAAAGGACAAATTTCAGGTCGGTATCCGCGTGGCGGCAGATGAAGAGCCCAATTTCGCTTTTTACACCAGCAGGCTGGGCATCCGCTACAATGACATCATCCCCTACTACCTGGAGAAAATCAAAGGGACAGGTGCACAGCTAAAGATGCTGCACTATTTCATCAATACGGGCATCCGAGATACGGCTTACTATTGGAGCGAGTTGAGTCGATTCATCTACAAATACTGCGAACTGAAGAAAGTCTGTCCCGAATTGAGTGCAGTGGATATCGGAGGCGGTTTCCCAATCAAGAACTCGGTGCACTTCGAGTATGACTATGCCTACATGATCGAGCAAATCGTACAAAACATACAATGGATTTGCCAGAAAAATGATGTAGCCCCACCCGATATCTTTACAGAATTTGGCAGCTACACCGTGGGTGAAAGCGGCGCGACGATCTACTCTGTTTTGGATCAAAAGCTACAAAACGACAAGGAACTATGGTATATGATGGACGGGTCCTTCATCACGCACATGCCCGATGTCTGGGGGCAAAACGAAAAGTTCATCTTGCTGCCGATCAACCACTGGGACCAAAGGCATCATCGAGTCAATATTGGAGGCTTGACTTGCGACAGCATGGATTATTATGATTCCGAAGCGCACATCACCGAGGTATTCCTACCGCAGATCCCTAAAGATCAACGGCTTTTTTTCGGATTTTTTCATACGGGAGCTTACCAAGAGTCACTGGGCGGTTACGGAGGGATTCAACACTGTCTGATCCCCGCGCCAAAGCACGTGATCCTTCGCAAGGATGAACATCGAAACGTATATTCCGAACTCTTTGCGGAGGAGCAAACAGCGGACGCGATGCTGAAGATCCTGGGCTACTGATTGCACTTACTCTGCAAATACTTATCTGCCTGTTGCATTCCTCTGACGCTGGCCTCTTGCAAATACTGACAGGCACTTTTCAGGTCCTGCAGCTCGAAGTAAGCCATGGCGGCATTGTACCAGACTTTGGAATTGCTCCGGTCTCTTAGAAGAAATTGATCATAAAAGGCAGCCGCCTCCTCAAATGCCTTTTCGCGAAAAAAAGCATTGCCCATCAGATAGTACGTTTCCAGCCGGGTCTCATCCATGGATAATGCCACCAAGAACTTACGTTTGGCTTCCTCTAATTGTCCTTGCTTAATGTCCAGTCGCCCGGCATTGAGCAGCAAAGAGGGATCGTCAGGATTGAGTACTAGTGCCTGTCTAAACAGGGCCTCGGCCTCTTCGTAGTTGGCCTCTTCGAAAGCCTCCACCGCACGATAGGCGAGCATGGGCCCAAAATCTGCTTCCGCTTTGATCGCATCCGGCAGTTCCACAGCATCATCCAATATCACCAGATTGAACCAAGCCACCTCGTTCGAAGGTTGGAGCTGGACGGCCAACTTGAGTTGTGCGGCAGCCAGGTCCAACTCTCCCAGTTCTTTGTGCAATAGCGCACGATTCATCACATTTTGAGAGGTAGAATCCAACCAGATCGCCCGATCCAAATCGATCATAGCTCTGTCGTAGTCGCCCATCGCCTGGTAAGTCAAACCCCGCAGTCCATAGATGTTGCTTTTCATCCTGGACATACTCGTTACTTGTACCTGCTCCTGCCCGGTGGGATCGGTCTTGAAGAAGATAGCTTGCGTGTTCT
>JBCCXG010000416.1:0-5918 GCA_039191945.1 Bacteroidota bacterium | reverse complement strand
CAAAATTTCCGCTTACGCAAGGGCTAATCTTCCGTGGGGATCATATTGGCCATGTCGACTGGAAAACTGTCGTACTTATTGTATAGCTGCACAAACTTCTCCTGATCCACCGGTACCTCATTCAAAGTTTCGTAAAGACCTCTGAAGAATCCCTCGCGCTTTTCGGAGGGGTTGAAAATGAGGATGAGTTTTACCTTTTCGCTGGTGTCATTTCTAAAACCATGTGGAGTGAACCGTGGCACATAGACGACGGAGCCAGGAGTTGCTTTCTCCTGACGCGTTGCGACTTCGATCGTGGCCGTACCTGCGCTTACGACGAAGGTCTCATCCATAAATCGATGATAGTGCAGTTTAGCGCCTATGGAGTGTGGAGGGAGCGCTATTTCATAGACGCCGAGCTGATTATTGGACAGCTCGCTGGTGACCTTGAAGGTAACTGAGAGCCCATTCAGATTCAAAGTCTCTCCTTCTCCAGGAAGGACGATATGGGCATGGTCCACGAGTTCGTCCTCAAAATAGTTTGGGCGTTCACGTGTAGGTTTTCTATTCATTGTCTTATTGTTTTTCTTTTCAAAAACAGGTTTTTGAGAGGTCAGAAATAGGGATCCAAGCCCCAATAGTTTTATAAATTCTTTTCGTACCATAGACTGATCTGTTTGTCTTGTGAAGGGTTTGAAGCTTTCAGCTTGTTGGTAACCGCCTTTGGTCTACTGAGCGGCCTCGATTCGGATCTCTTGGATCCGCCAAGTACCATGCGCTCTCCTCAGGGTCAGTCGATGGATCAGAGAAAAGGAATGTTCGTGAGAGCGGTCTATGATCTCAGCCTCGACCAGGTCAGTGAGGACCCTGACTTGGACAACACTCATCTCCCTGACAATGGACCGGGCTGCGCCTTCGATTTTGCTGCCATAGTCCATAAAAAGCGTCCTTCCCGTTTCATGGTCAGCTCCTGGAAATATGAACCTCGTGCGTTCATCGAATAGCTGCAGTTCGCAATGGCCCGTGGTTGTCCATGAGATATAGCCATTCAGGACCTCAAGGGCCTGCTGATCGGTCAAGGGTTGCCAGCCCAACCAAAAGCCTAAGCTCAGTGCTGATAATTTCATTGCATATGTTTTTGGCAAAGCTCAAGCTCTCATCTGCGTTATCCATTCACTTAAGTGAAGCGTTGTCCAGTGTCTTGAGATTTATCCACATCACCCGCGTTGGGGTTTTGGTTGTCACTAGTCGGTTGAGTTTTGCATCTGCGCATAAACCTTTCTCCATTCCGACGCATCGTAGATCAAATGTGACTCGTGGATTAATCCCTTTTCTACTCGAAACCATTCCGTAGCCAGGTTTGAGGTCACCCCGGGGATGGCCGTTTGAAATTCGTATCGAACAGCGACCCAATTTCCTTGCCCGACAATTTGGTTGATGTTGATCGCCGTCACAACCTGAGCGATCTGCGCCGCGAGGACAACGAACTCATCCTTGGACGTGAGAGATACCATGGGGTTTCGAAAGGTATAGTCGTTGGCAAGAAGTGCTAGCGATCCCTCCCATTGGGCCGGATCGGTAAACCCGTCAAGAAATTGCACAACCAACTTCTCCTTTTTAGTGGTCGCTTTCTGAGACAGCGCTACCTGGCTTGTCAGTAGGATGCCCATCGTCAGAATGAATACAATTGACTTTTTCATGCTTTGATATTTGTATGTGTTTGTATGGAGGGGTAATTGACCCTTTGGTGTCCGACAAAGGGAGCTGAGTTGAATCTAATAGTCATTAACTTTCGTTAATAGTACTTCCAGATTTTCTGACTAAAACAAAAGCTCTTTAGGCCAAACCATCGCATGAGTTCAAGGGAAAAAGTGAGGGCACTGATTAATCAGATACCCCACCTTACGCAGCATGAGAAGAATATCATCGTCGACGAGACGATCATTGAGGAATACGAGCGGGGTACGATCTTACTCCAACAAGGCCAGGTCCCAACGCGATGCTTTATGGTCGTGGAGGGCTGTGTGAGAGAGTATACCATCATCCATGGTGAGGAAAAGACCACGGGCTTTTTTATTGAAGGAGATAAAATCACCCCCCATGCCTACGATCAATCAAATGAGCCATCGTCCCACTTCCTGGAGTGTCTAGAGGATTCGGTGATTACGCTGAGTGACCGCTCTTTTGAAAAGCTGCTGCTGAGGTTATTGCCGAGGTTGGCGGAGGTGATGCCCGAGTTCGCCTTAGAGGAACTGAAAAGGGCAAAGGCAGAATGGACAAATTTTGTGACCTCTTCACCCGAAGAGCGATACGTGCATCTCATGAAGACACGCCCCTCACTTTTTCATCGAGTGGCGCATCACCAGATTGCCAGCTTTCTTGGCATGAAACCTCAATCCTTGAGTCGAATCAGGAAAAGGGTCTTTGAAAAGGAGCATGTCCCGACCAACGGCAGTCCCACCTGACGTTTACAACATAGGTCGTACAACTTTATTCTGATTACTCATTGTATCGCTTTTTTTGGCCAGACCAGCACTGTTAACTTAAGTGAATGCACCGGGATAACCGCGCAGGCAATTTTGAGGAAAAATTGCAATCATGCGCTTATTCCAATCAATGTGCCGCGCAAGCGGCTCGATCACGGTATTCGTTCGCTTAGCGGTGGCCTTGGGATCCTTTCTCCTGAGCGGCTGTTCGGGATTCAAAGAAATAGACACCCATACGACCCATGGCGGATGGGTCACCATTGAGGCCAGCGACGATGGCGCACCCTTTGAGATCCTAGCCCGGAAGCTCTCCGATAGCCCGCTGTTCGAGTACCAAATCAAATCCGAGCTTGGATTGTCCGCTTCCGCTTGTCAGGCAGCCCTGCGGCGTGGCATTCGACTGCTAGCCGCGGGCTTAGATGGCGATGAATACCCAGTCTACCAAATCGTTTATGAGTCAGTGGACAGCCTGTTGACTTATGTCATCCATGATGAACCCTTCCCTTTCAAAAACACGGAAATGGTCGTTCGCTACGACTATTATCTCCATGAGGACGGACAAATGGGCGTCACCTGGAAGGAGGCCTGGGATGAGTATGACGTGAGGCCATCCAGTAAACTGAGTCGCGTGGAGACTTTCAGAGGATCCTGGAACTTTGCGCCCGTGACTGACCATACCACCAACGCCATCCATACTGTCCAGTTCGATCCGAAGGGCATGCCCAGATGGTTGGCGGAGCCCATGCTGATAAAATTTATGAAGGACAGCTTTGAGAAGGTATTAGCACATCAGTGATCCTTTGAGGTCAGCTACTTCCGCAGACCTACGGATGTAAAGCGGTCTAAACCGTTCGCCCGAACATCGACACTGCACTTTGAGTTCACGTGACAATGGAAAAGCAAATGGTTTGAATCCACAAAACTGCTATTAATTTGCGAGCATCGATGCTTTCGGATATAGACTACCCCATTCTCAGAAGTCAAAAGAAGCAACTCCTTTTGGCACTCGGTATCGGTACTTGGGTATTTCTGTTCCTCTTTTTTGCAGAGCCCTTCAAGATTGATCGATTCTCTCTCTCGAAAAAGTTGGTGGTCCTTCCTCTTTATGGTCTGATTGAGTCCACCATCATTGCGATATCTCTTGTTTACCAGTATTGGATCCTCAAGCAACGGAACCGATGGGCGGCGAGTCATGAGCTCACCTATGCCTTTATCGTAGTGTCGGTGGCGTGGGTTTGCAATTACCTCTTCTACGTCTTGTTCGTCACCTCCGGTGAAAATACGTACTCGGTTGTTGACCACGCACGGTATCACTTTCTCCCGGCCCTACTCTTGGTGCTACCTGTTTTGCTTGCCGCCAGATTTTTCTTTGGAGCGATAACATCAACACGTCAGGTGAATGAAACTTTTACCTTCGAAGGGTCGGGACTGAGGGACTACTTGAGTATCCCTACCAAGAACCTCCTGTGCGTCAATGCCGAGGGCAACTATGTCAAAGTGCAGTACCTCGAAAACGATTCGGTTCAGCGGAAAATGATCAGGACCAACCTCAGCGCTTACCAGTCCAGTGATGCCTTGATTAGTACACACCGTTCCTACCTTGTCAATCCTGCACACATCAAAGAGTACAATTACCACAATAGAAACTTGTTCCTTACCCTCACAGGCGATGTCACCGTGCCTGTTGCCAGATCCAAGAAGAAGGGGCTGGTCGCACTGATCGATGAACGTAGGCCTGAGCCTTGAGTCCATCCGTCACAACTCGGTCGCAATTCATCACAATCCATGTGCTGAGCAGTACACAATTGCTGCACTTGTAGCCAAATTTCATGTCGAAAGGTCCTCCTGAAGGGCCGCAAGAGGTTGACTTTTTGAAGCATAACCCAAAGCGAATAAAACTCAGAAACATATGAAGTATAAGGCAACACTCTTCTTTTTGATGGTCGGTGTAGGGGCCTGGTGTCAGGAATCGGCCTGGACAGATAAGACCCGGGTGCTGCCGGATGTCCTTAGAAAAGTACCGGAGGCACTATTCATTCAACACACACCCAACCCGAACTACCCGGAGCCTTCTACCCCTGAAGACAAAACGGAATACAAGTACGTTTGGAGGCATGCCACGAGCATGCGGAGTCCCGAAAAAGACTTGACCGTGAAGTTTGCTGGCTCCTACATCTGGTACAATGAGGAGGGCTGGAAAAAGAATGTCTATTATACTAGAAGGGATTTTGCAAAGAAGTTTCAATGTCCCAAGGGAAGAATGGAAAAAGGCGTCACCTACACCTTCGAGAAGAACTATCGTTGGGGCAATGTCCCGTACGGCGGAGATGCACTTTGGTACGTCATTGCGGAAGATGAGGAGGGTAACCTGTACAAGGGAATGTCGATCCTAGAGACTGAATCTGAAATTCAAAAGCCATGAAACTAGCAGTTGTGACAATCGCCCTTTGGCTATTGGTCGGCGCCACCTACGGGCAGGAATACAAACTCGCCGAAAATTCTAATACCATCAATTGGCGAGGATACTCGGAGGTCGGGGATTTCGCCCAAGAAGGTACGATTGATATCAAGTCTTCCTCCATCGTGTTGGATGTAAATGGTCGGATATCGGGCGAGATTGTGATCAATATGAAAAGCATTTATCACGAGGATAAGCGCCTGAATAGTCATCTCAAAAAGGAAGATTTTTTCGATGTGAAGAAGTTCCCAACCGCAACCTTCAAATTTGCGCAGAATGACTCCGGGGCCGTTTCGGGCGAGTTGCTCATGAAAGGTGCCACCGGCACGCTGACCTTCACCCCAACCATCAAAACAGAACAAGAGTTGATCAGCGTGGATGGGGACCTGGAAATCGACCGAACGAAGTACGGTATCAAATACAATTCATCGAGTTACTTTCAGGACCTGGGTAACTACGCGATCAAAAACAATTTTGACATCAGTTTCCAGCTGAAGTATACCATTGCGAACTAAGACAACTGATCGAATGCCCCTGCGCAGCTTCATCTGAACAACGCCAGATGATTGGAAAGGTGTCCTACCGAAGCGAAAAGGCAGCCCCCTTTCTCCATACTCAAAAATCTCAAAAACAGAATACCCATGAGAAATTTGCTATTCCTCGCCACCGCCTTGTGCTGCCTCGTAAGCTGCAAAGACGATGAAGATTTTCAACGATTGCGCTTCTGGACGGATCAGAACCTGGAGGTTGAGCCATTACTTTTCCTGTACGCCAATGAGGAGCTCTTGGGTGAGTTTGACAGGTCTCTGCCCACTGCAGACTGCTCGACGCTAGGCACGCTGGCCTTCGACCTACCCGTGAGGACCTCAGTTAGGATCACGGTTCGAGACGCACAAGGCCAGTCGGTCAACATAGCTACCATCGACGTCCAAAATGCCACGAGTGGGATCAACGTGAATACAGATGAAAGTGATGATGATACCGTCATTCGATTT
>JBCCXG010000415.1:0-5925 GCA_039191945.1 Bacteroidota bacterium | reverse complement strand
TCGACGACGTTGGGCGGCTTGCCATGTTCAAAGTGAATGATACCCCGGATCCAAGTTCGGCTGGTGGCAGCATAGTGGAGTTAGAGCAGGGGGACTACTACGGTTATTTCATCCCCGGGGTCAACCCAAACAATCCCAACAACATTCGTTTGCACTATTCACTTGATGAGAGCAGTCTCGCATCGGGCACCAGTCCCTCGAATCTGGAAGTGGTGTACCAAAAGGAGGGCGGAGATCCTTGGGTGTCGCTGAACAACCCAAGTTATGAGCCACCTAGTGAGGGATCCTACGGTGTTCAAAATGCGGTCTCTGGTTTGATTCCTGTGGAGAGTTATGGTTTGATCAACTTGGCCAAAAACAACTTGGAACCTGTACCGGAGGCGCCATTACCTCTGGGAGCAGGTGGAGCGCTGAGCTTTGCTGGTTCACAGTACCAAGATCTGGGAAGATATGTGGCTTCTTACTATGGTTCCACGGACCTATGGGTACGATGGAATGGTACCCTTGGCGAGCAGGTCATTTATGCTATGGGGGACACGCAAAACGGTATCGAGATGTTCCACAATGATGGGCTGGTCAATGTGCGATTTTATGATGAAGGGGTTCCGACGGTTACGACTTTCACCGAGACTTTGCTCGAGTCAGGTGGGTGGACCCACCTGGCGCTATACCTCTCCCGAAACAGGCCGTCCAACCTCCACGATGGAGAGCTTTTCGTGAATGCTCGAGAGTATGAGTTCGACGACTTCGCTACGAGCAATCAAGAGGACATTGATGAGTTCAGACTGGGTGCGGACCGGTTAGGGAAGAGAGGGTTCACGGGTTTGATTGACCATCTGAGATTTTTTGACGCTATCGGCTTTTCGGAGTCATTCTGGCAAAACCAGATGTGCCTGCAAAGTACCACCAGCAGCTTCAGTGTAGCCCGAGACTTTCGATTTGATTTGCCCGATGGTGACTTCCTGATCGATCACAAAAATCCCTACACAAGAACGATCTACAACCAGGACCCTGCGACCCAGCCGGCGCGAGTACCATCTACTGCGCCGATAGGAGATGTCTGTGAGAGTGTGGAGCCAGCGTCATTCGACCGCAGCACAACGCTTGATGGTGTAGAGCTAAGGATCAAAGGGAATAGCGAGATGGACTTAGGCTTACTTTACAAGATAGAAAGAGCGCCCAATCACACCAATACCTCGCTAGAGGAGCTCTACAGTGACCAATATTATGGCTACTACCTTGCCAACGCTTCCCAGGCCTCGTATTCGCTGATTTGGAACTACGAGGAAGTGGACGTAGATCCCCTCCAGGAGGAGAATTTGAGAATTGCCCAGCGCACCGACCCGACGGTCGACACGTGGCAAGAGATTTCGGGTACGCAAATTGATTTTGCAGATAAGGAGCTTGTCTTCGAAGGAACAGAGCAGACAGCGCAAAACCAGATTATCTTAGGTCGGGCGACTAACTCGAGCATAGGCAAAAATCAACCTGGTTCGGGTTACGCATTGTCATTAGATGGAACTGGATATGTGGAGGTAACTAATCCACCCGCGAGCGATGACATATCCATCCAAGCCTGGGTGAAATGGGATGGCAATGTTAACAGTTCGGGTGAGAATTATCTCTTTAGTCACTCGGATGGACAAAATGGTTACGAGGTTTTCCATAACGCTACGGGACAGCTATTTATTCGTACTTACTTCAATGGAGCCGAACGCGTAGACTTCACGGGCCGAAGTTTATTTCCTAATCGATGGACCAATGTCGTCGTGAGGTTTCAAGATGGCTCCAGTGGTCGATATGAATGGGGTACATGGATTGACGGAGATTCCGGAGTGGATGAGTGGCGTGACATGGATTATGCAGCAGATGGAACGAGTTTCGTTTTAGGAGCCAGCGCCACCCAGGCGGATGGGTTTCACGGAAACATCGATGAACTTCGGCTGTGGGGGAAGCTATTTAACTCGAGCGAATTGCGGAGCATCCTTTGCCAAAAGATTTCAGGACTTACAGTCGATCTCAAAAATTACGTGCGATTTGACGAAGGGGAGGGTTCCATCGCCTATGATAGGGCGCAGTCCGACCGGGAACTAACCGTCACCAATGCCCAATGGCAAGTGTCCGGCGCCCCACTGGGAGACTTGAGCTCTACGGAAGGGGTTTGGGAAGACCTACAAGTGACCAAGACAGGAAATAGTGACCTCTATCTGTATAAAGTCAATGAGCTTCCCAATTCCTTGGCTACGGAACTTAACCAAATATCCACATCAGGTTACTACGGCTATTTTGTCGCGGGGTCTTTCACTACGCTGCAGATCTCTTTCGACCCCAAGCAGGACGATCTATACGATCCGGAGAACCTCGCCGATCTAAACCTGGGCACAAGACCCAACAATGCTGGCAACACTTGGTCAAATGGCAATGCTACTGTGAACTTAGGGTCAGGGATACTCTCCCTATCAACCACCGAGATGAGCCAGGAATTGATCCTCGGAACAGGGAATGAAGTCATCCCTACCTTTTACCCCGAACCTGGGTCTGGCTACGCCAAGTCCTTTGACAATGTCGACGAGTACTTGATGACCACCTACGATCGGGGTCACGAGGATTTCACTGCAGAGTTTTGGTTTCGCTGGTCAGGTACATTAAACAACTACAATCAGATATTTGGGATGACTGGCTTCAGCCCTATGGAGATCACCGGGCAGTTCCGACTGGAGTTTGACCAGATGACCAGCAACAGAACAATCATACCCGACGAGTGGACCCACGTAGCCGTAACTTTTGAGAATACGGATGTGAATGAATATACACTTCGTATGTACATCAACGGGCTGCCCGAAGCCGTTGATATTGGCGAGTTCTCCTCAACTCAACCTGGAAGAAGGGTACAACTTGGAGGTGTGAATATCTTTAATGAGAACTTCCGGGGCGATATCGACGAATACCGCTTGTGGAGTAGGGCGTTGTCTGTGGAAGAGATTCGAAGTCGGATGACCCAAAAAATTGACCTTTCAGTCAATGCTCCCGGTGAACTGGGCCTTGTCCAGTACCTCAATTTTGACGAAAATGGGGCGCTCGATGGTTTGGTAAATGATCCTGTGAGTCCGGGGATAATGATCTCTTCCACCGGTCCCTATGTCCAGTCGGGAGCGCCCTTGGGTGACGCGTCAGTCTGGACCTATGAAAATAGCTCATTGACCATTGACAATTTCACAATTGAGACGCTGCTTGATACCAACGAAGGCCTCCATCTGTATAGGGTCAATGAAGGGCCCAACAGCTCGAGTGGTTTTGCCCTCGTCAATGACGAACAATATTTTGGATATTTCATCATCAACCCCTCGCCTGATGCAACTAGCACCATCACCTATGAGTACGAGGACGAGCCATTTGTGCAAGTCACGGAAGAAAGCACATTGCAATTAGGTGCTAGATCTTCCAATGCCAATGCCCTGTGGGCAGAAACGGCTGCTACACTGGATCTAGGTGCCAAGTCCTTGAGTACGACATCAACGGCTCAGCAGTCCGAGGTGATCCTCACGTCGACAACGGGACGTAACCCGGTGATTGGACGTCCTGGATCAGGCTACAGCCTTATATTCGATGAAGCTACAGATCGATTTCTTCTACCCACTCCGTTTGCTGATCCCACCTCAGCGCAGACCTTCACCGTGGAGACTTGGGTGAAATGGGAGGGTGCTCAGACCACCATTTTTGACACGAAGCTCGCAGGAGTAGACGGTTGGGACCTGCAAATCTGGAATGATGGGGTGCTTCGACTGTACGCGCGCAGCCCATTGAGCGCAGTGGGCAATGATTGGTATCCATTTGGAGAGACTTCTTCCATCTTTCCCGTCGGCCGGTGGACCCACGTGGCTTTGTCATTTACTCCGATATCCGCGGGGGAAGTGTCCATCCAAGCATGGGTCAACGGGGTGGAAGCGTCGAGTACAAGAAATATGTCGTTTGGACACGGGGGCACCCAGCAAATCAGTGTGGGAGGGACCTCGGTCTTCCTTGATGAGCTCCGAGTCTGGAGCAAGGCGCTGAGCACGACTGAGGTAAGGTCTGGTATGACCAGAAAGACAGATCTGCAAGGATCGGGACTGGAGAATTTGATTCATTACATGCGTTTTGATGAGAATGGTCAGCTATCAAGCCCTACGCAAGAAGACAAAATCGTTGATGCGATTAATCCAGACACTGATATCTTCACTTCCGCCCAGTTCGAGCTCTCTGGGGCTCCTTTGGGTGACGAAAATGTCTACAGCTATGCGGCCAACTCGCTTACCTTGGGAGAGCTGCAATTGTCAGCCAGCACGTCGACTACCGGCTTTCATATCTATCGAATTGATGAGGCTCCTAATACGGCCAGTACCGAGCTTACTTCCATCTACGCCGACCGTTACTATGGCTACTATTTGGTTGACCCAATGGGCAGCATCGATGCGTTTTTCAACTACGATGAGACGGATGCCTTCATTACCGATGCGACGGAGAATGGGATCAACCTAGCCGGCCGCGGCAATAATGCCGGTGATCTTTGGGGTGACCTGGGTGCCCGTAGAAATCCACCCAAAGACCGACTGAAGCTTTCGATCCCGGCCGCCACCCAAGAGATCATTTTGGCGGCAGGGGGCGGACAAGATCCGTTGGTCGGTGACACTTTTGAAAATGCCATTTTTGTCGAGTCGTTTCCCTACGTCCTGACAGGTTCCTTTGGCGACTATGAGGAAGATATTGACAACTTCCAAAACCTACCAGATATCTTCTTCCGATTCACAGCACCAGCATGCGATCAAGTGAGATTGACACTGCAGATGACAGGTGGTGCCTTTCATCGAAAGACTTTTAACAAGGATGGAAACGGTTGCTGTACCAGTGGCAGCGGTGGTTCGAGTGGGACGGTCATTCACGATGCAGGCAACATACTTAATGCAGGAGAAGAATATACGTACTCCATCGCTGGAGGAGGTGACTTCACCATCACTTTGGAGCAGGTACCTTACACCGAGGATCTGCTGACCGATGAGCAGGTTTGCTTGACCCCCGGAGGTAGCTACAATCTGCGGGCGACAGCGCCCAATCAAGGTGCTTTCAACTGGTCCTTTAATGGAAGCCCATTACCCAATACCTCCTCGATCCTCACCGTGAGTGAGCCTGGTTTGTATGAACTAAACTACACCTATGGATCGAATTGCTCCATCACTGACCAAGCAGAAGTCTTTTTCGAACTCGATGCAGGTGCCCTTGCTGGGCCCACGGTGGTGATTCCTACTGAGCCATTTGAGTTATTTTATGATCAACCGGGTGGCGGACCCGTGACCCTGCAATCCTTGGAAGGCGGTTCATGGCTGCCCTACACCAATGCCGGGGTCAGTCCATCTGCGTCCGGCTACAATTTCTCCATACCCGCCCTCAGCGGTGAGTCCGCACGGCGATTCAGGGTTGTACACGATTTTGGCAATTGCGGTACAAAGATCTCCAACGAGCTCGATGTGCTGGTAAAAGCATTGCAGGGGGATGATCAGGCCAATCCATTTGTGATCGATATCGTCCCTGCCACCATCGCTGGCTCTAACCTCATCTCGGCAGAGGGCAGTAGTTTCACAGATACCTACACCGCTGCGGAAAACGGTCAAAATGCGCCCGACGTCTTTTACCAGATCACAGCCCCTGCTTGTGCCGTCGAAATGACGGCGAGTACCTGCGGCTCTTCGTTCAATACCTTCCTTCATGTACTCGATGCGACCGGCGCAGTCCTTTCTAGTGTCGACAACAATTGTGGCGACGATGCGACTGTCACCTGGGGCGTCGACCCAGGCCAGACCTATTTGATCGTGGTTGAGGGAGCAGGAGCAGCGGTAGGGGATTTTACCCTCGACCTGACTGCAACCGAATTTGAAATCAACCTCGGCGAAG
>JBCCXG010000414.1:0-5933 GCA_039191945.1 Bacteroidota bacterium | reverse complement strand
ATATTTACCTGGCTCGTCAACAACTCAAAATTCGAAACGCTCAATCTCAAAATCCCTGCCGGATGTCAGCTCTATCCCTGGGCCAGTTGCTGGGACATGGATCTTAGTTCTCGTTCTTAGATCCTGGTTCCTCGTTCTTGGATCGTGGTTCATAGATCTTCGAACAAAGAACAAAGAACCTCCAGAATGACTATTTATATAGTTATTTAACTATTGGACTAGTTGCATTACTATTTCTGTAGTTATATTGCCCGCTCAAAAGGATCAAACTCAAGATACATGGAACAAGCCCTCTCCAAAATGCTACTCCTGCTCATCGTAGCATTGGCCGTTGATTCGGCAGCGGCACAAACCAAAAAGATGTGCATCACGATCGACGACCTACCAGCGGTCGCTTACGGGAAGAATGACGCCGACCATAGATGGCATATCACCCATAGCATCGTCAATACCCTAGAGCAGTTCGATGCACGGGCCATCGGCTACGTCAATGAATCCAAGCTGTACAACGGTGGCCGCTTCGACTCCGTGGCTTATCAAATGCTGGAGTACTGGCTTAGCCACGGGCAGGACCTCGGAAATCATACCTATGCGCATCCCAATTACCATAAGGTTGGATTGGAGGCCTTCAGTGCGGACATCCTAAAGGGCGAGCAGCATACGAAGGCACTTTGCGCCCGCTACGGCAAGGAATTGAAATACTTCCGTCACCCTTATCTACGAAGTGGAGCGAACAGGGAGACCTCCGACGCACTCCTGGTATTCCTGGCGGAGCATGGGTATGAAGAGGCACCCGTTACCATTGACAATGACGACTACTTGTTTGCCGTCGCCTATCATCGGGCTTTTGTCCGAGGTGATGAAAAACTCATGGATAGCATTGGCACTTCCTTCATCGACTACATGGAAGCCAAGTTGATTCATTTTGAGAAGTTGTCATCCGCGCTTTTTGATCGCGAAATCGACCAAACGCTCCTCTTACATGCCAATCTGTTGAATGCGCATTGGCTAGATGAGTTGTTGACGCGCTATGCATCACACGGTTACACCTTTGTGTCACAAGAGGAGATCCTGAGAGATCCAGCTTATCAGACGCAGGTGACGAAGTTCGGGGACTGGGGCATATCCTGGCTGGACCGCTGGGCACTTAGCCGCAATCAGGGGAAAGAGCTCTTCAGCTCAGATCCAAGGGTCCCAGCGTTCATTGGTACGATCAAATAGCACCTATGATAAAACAAAACCTGATCGTAGCACTGCGTAGCTTTGCCCGTCATCGGAGCACCTTCTTCGTCAATCTGACTGGCTTGACTGCGGGCTTACTCACAACCCTTTTCATTTACACTTGGGTCCACCACGAATTGAGTGTAGACCAATTTCACGAGGAAGGAGATCGGATCTTTCGCTTGGTCAATGATACTGGCGGTCAAGCAACGCTACTCAATAGCTCTCCACGGTTTGCCGACGAACTCCGAGACAACATTCCCGAGATCGAGTTGCTCGTGCATAGCTCCTGGGGTCCCATGCAGTCCAACCTGGTGGTGGAAGACGAGGTCTTTTCCGTCATGGGTGAGTTTGGTTCCGCAGGTTATTTTGACCTCTTTTCCTATCCCTTGTTGATGGGGGAAGCATCCTCTTGCCTGCTGGCTCCAAATGCGATCATGCTTTCGGAGCGTTTGGCCCTGCGTTTGTTCCAACGGACAGATGTCGTTGGAGAGCAGCTAGAGTGGCGCTGGTACAGCATGGAAGAACCGGTGGTGGTCAGCGGTGTCTACAAGGATCTACCCTCCACCTCATCGGCTCAGTTTGACTATGTTTTGTCCTTTCAGGTCTTCGAAAAGCGATTCAAGGAACGAATTGAGCGCGGCAACCGAAATGGTCGGGCTTTTCTACGGCTGACCCCGGGAGCGGATCCCGACCTGGTCAATGAAAAGATCGCCACCTATACGCAGGAGCAATATCCACAAAGTACGATGGCGCCCTCCTTTCTGATACCCTACGGAGACTACTACCTCCGCAATCAATATGAGCAGGGTGAGGCGGTGGGCGGTCGTATCGTACTCGTCAGGCTATTTGTCGCCATTGGGGTACTCATCCTGTTCATCGCCTGTGTCAACTTCGTGAATTTGTCCACCGCGCAAGCCGTTTTGCGCGGGAAAGAGATCGGTGTGCGCAAGGTCCTCGGAGCGGATAGGTTGGCATTGGTCGTGCAGTTTTGGTCGGAATCCCTCTTACTGTGTAGCATAGCCGGGGGATTGGCCATGGTCCTGTTGATCCTTCTATTTCCATTTTTTGAGAAGGTCATCGGCCAGGCCATAGGGCTGAGCTACTCGATGCGTTTGGTTTTGGCATTTCTTCTCATTATTGGCCTGACGGGTTTGCTTTCGGGCAGCTATCCGTCGTTTCATCTCACCGGCTTCAAGCCTCTTCGGGTCATGAAGGGCCTGTTTCAGTCATCGGCAAGCAATCAATGGTTTCGCCAGGGGCTCGTGGCTTTTCAATTTACGGCTTCTTTGGTGCTCCTGGTTGGTGTGGTGGTCGTTTATCATCAGATGAAGTTGGTACAGACCAAAGACCTTGGGTATAGCCAGGAGATGATACTCAATTTTGATACGCAGGGTATGAATGGTACCAAGCAAGAATCGTTTCTTTCGGCGGTCAAAAGGCTTCCCGGTGTCGTCCGTGCTTCTGGCATCTCCCATGCCCTGTTTGGCGCGCAGAAGTCAGGCGCCAATATCACTTGGGTGGGCAAAGATCCTGAGAGTGAGGTTTGGTTTGAGTGGGGTTTTGTGCGGTATGACATGCTGGAGTTGCTCGATGTTGGTTTGGCCTCAGGCCGCTTTTTCACTAAAGGTTTCGGCGCTGATGAGACAAAGGTCGTCATCAATCAGGCAACGCAGGAAGTCATGGGGCTGGATGATGTACTTGGTGAGCGCCTGACGGTCGGCGAGACGGACTACGAGATCATTGGTGTCTTGGAGGACTTCCACTATCAGTCACTGCATCAGGAGATCCAACCCACCTTTTTCTTGCTCAATGATAGCTGGTCGATGCGCTTGGCGATCAAACTGGATCTGGGGCAGTCGGAGGAGACGATTGAGGCCATTGAGAGGCTCTATGGTATTTTCAATCCTGGTTTTTCTTTTGACTATACCTTTCACGACCAGGATCGGTTGACGCAGTACGTGACCGAACAGCGGGTGACGGTTTTGGCAAAGTATGCGGCGGCCTTGGCCATATTGATCTCCTGCCTCGGCCTCTATGGACTAACCCGTTTCCTGACCGAACGCAAATCCAAGGAACTGGGCATACGAAAAGTCCTGGGTGCAGATGCGAGGGCATTGACGATCATTCTGAGCAAGGACTTTATCAAACCCTTGACTATCGCCGCCTTGGTGGGTCTGGTCGCATCCATCGGAATCGCCGAGAGCTGGTTGAATGATTTTGCTTACAGGGTGAGTTTGCAGTGGTGGTACTTCGTGGTAGCCTTGCTGCCGATGGGTTTACTTGTGATCCTCACAGCAGGTATGCAAATTGCAAGGGCACTAGCTGCTAATCCGATCGATGCCATACGGGATGAATAGCACACTGGTGCCCTAAGACATGAGAAATAGCTATGATCAAGCACTTCCTACTTACTTCCGTCCGTAGACTATTCAAGGACAGGACCTTGTCCGTCATCAACCTGATGGGTTTGATGGTGGGTATGTCGGCCATTTTCCTACTGTCGAAGTATGTCGGCTATTTCTATATGCGAGATGACTTTCACGAGCAAAGGGATCAAATCTTCGCCATTCATCAGACGGTATCGGATCAGGAGGCTGCCAACAAGCCCTTCAAGACTACTTACAACGGAGTGGCACCCCTGATCAAAGACGAATTTGGTGAAGTCTTGGGTATGACCCGCTACGAGAATCCTGGAGAGATGCTGGTCACCACCCAGCGAGGGGATGGAACAATCGTCAAACACAATGAAAAGCGCGTCATGGAAGTAGACCCAGACTTCCTTCGCATGTTTACTGTGCCACTGCTTCGGGGCAACTCCGAGACCGCTTTGGAAGCGCCCCACACGATGGTCGTGTCCGCATCGATGGCGAGGAAGTACTTTGGTGAACAAGATCCTGTCGGTCAGACCCTCACCGCGTCATTTGCCTGGGGAGGCGAGGAGACCTGGACCATCACGGGTGTTTTCGAAGACTACCCGCGCCGTTCCATCCTGAAGTTTGATGCCTTGCGGTCACTGGTGGACAAGGACTTTGAGTTGGGCAATCGAAACTGGTCACATCCCTACTTCAAGAGTTATCTCTGGTTGAGAGAAGGAGCATTTACAGATGAACTGGTGACCAAAATGAGCAAGTCGATCAATGCGCTACCTCCAATGGTGGATCAAAACAAAGAGGTCGAGCTGCATCTGGTGAATTTCGAGGAACTTGTGACCTTGAGCGAATCTCAGAAGGTGCTCATGGTGATTGGTATTGTCCTGATGCTGGTCACCTGGATCAACTATACCAACTTGAGTATAGGTCAGTCGCTGAGGAGAAACAAGGAATATGGTGTCAGGAAAGTGTTGGGCTCCAGTAAGGCACTCTTTGCAAAGCAGTTCCTGTATGAGGCTTTCTTGACCTATGGCCTGGCAATGCTTGGTGCGGCCGCACTCATCTTGATTGCCTATCCGATGCTTTATTCGGCCACGGGAGGTCAAATGCTCCCCATGTGGGAGCACGATACACCTATCAATGCCTACTTGCTGGCTTTTATCCTGACGGGATCTCTCATTTCGACGGTGATTCCATCCATGGCACTTTCGGGTTTGTCGGCGACATCTCTCATTAGCGGGAAGGTACACGACAAGGTGAAATTGGGCGGCTTTAAGGAGCTGTTGGTGTCGCTCCAGTTGGTCGTGGCGATGGCGATGTTGATTGGTGTGGTGACGGTTTTTCAACAGATGCGATTTGTTCAAAACAGGGACCTCGGGTTTGAGGCTGACCAGGTCATCGTGATCAGAGGCCCCAAAGACGGCTGGGATGGGAAGATCAAACGCATGAGAACATTGAAGAATGAAGTCCGCCGATTGCCGGCGGTGAGTCACGTGGCATCATCTATTACGGTTCCTTTCTGGTGGCCAGGTCAGGCGGTTGGTTATCGATTGCAAGGCCAGACAGAAGCGGTAAGACTGAAGACCGTCGGTATAGATGAGAACTACTTCGACTGCTATGGCATGAAGTGGCTGGCGGGGGGAGGCTTCCAAAAAGGTCAATGGGAATACAACCGTCGCAGTGCGATCATCAATGAGACGGCGATGAGGCAGTTGGGCTTTACGGATCCCGAGGAGGTTCTCCAGCAGGAAGTCAAGGTGCCGGGAGAGGAAGAGGAGCGGTACACGATCATCGGGGTGATTGCGGACTATCATCACGAGTCGCTCAGAAGATCGATCAGTGCCCATCTCTTCAAATTCATCGGCAATGTAGGTTTTGTCTCCGTCCGTCTCAACCAGGAAGGCCCCCTCCGCATGAGCGAACTGACAGATATCTTGGCAACGATCGAAAACACCTGGGATCGCATTTATCCGGACCAGGTCTTTGACTACTATTTTCAGGACGAGCGTTTAAGCCAGATGTACGACAACGAGCGACTCTTCGAGGTCATTTTCTTTGCTGTCGCTACGATCGCGGTGATCGTAACGTTCCTGGGCATTTTTTGTCTATCCATTTTCGTCTCGCTGACGAGGAGAAAGGAGATTGGCATCAGAAAAGCACTCGGGGCCAGCCCACTGCAGATCATTAGCCTGTTCACCAACCAATTTCGGTGGAAGTTGGTTGCTGCTATTGTTCTTGGGGCTCCGTTGGCTTATCATCTGACGGGTATTTGGCTTGCCAACTTCACCTATCAAGTGTCATTGAGTGTGTGGTACTTTGTGCTTCCTTGCTTCGCGCTCT
>JBCCXG010000413.1:0-5937 GCA_039191945.1 Bacteroidota bacterium | reverse complement strand
GGATGTACTCGTAGCTGTTCTCTGTTTCCGTGTAAGATTCCACCCAACAAGATGTTTCTGGTTCTTCATTGATGATCTCTGATGAGTCCGAAGCGACCCTCGCGTTGATGAAGTCACCACGACCACTCATGAGTGCTCGATTGGCATCGAAGGCCCCCATGTCAGCCCTGCCATTGGCGAGATCACCGAATCTTCCGTAGATAAGACCCATCGGCCCTCCGAGTCCTGACCCCCTCACTCGTTCCCTGATGCTATTGTCCCCGAAGAGCGAGGTGTTGTTGGTGACGATACCAGGGTCACTGACTCCAACCAGGTTTTGATCCTCGATCGGTTCATCATTACAAGAGAAAAACGCGGTGCTTAGAATGACCAAAAAAGAGGCGAATACTAATTTTTCCGTTTTCATACTTATCCCGTTATCTAAGGTTTGATCCTTGTACAGGACGTGTGAAAATTCCCCTACCTGAGAACGTGAGTTTTTTTATTTTTTTTAGAATATCAACAAGATTATTCAACAATAAATATCTGTATATCAGTTATTTATCAGAATCTCAGGTTGAGGAAAAAATTCGGAGTACGACCGAGTAATTCAATGTCCAAGGGGATAGTTTGGAAGGATCCTTGCTGTGCTTCGTCACCGGAATTTTCATCATCTGACTCAAATCTGGCGGTGAATCTGCGTGACTTTATGTTGGTGTGATCATAGACGTTGAACATAGTCATGCCAGCCTCGATCTTCACCCAATTAAAATCATGTTGATACTTTACGGATAAATCTAATCGATGATAGACCGGAAGTCGCTGGCTATTGAGCCTGGATAGGTCGTAGAGGACTGGGTCTTCATCATCCGTGAAGCCGTCTTCTCCAGGCGGTGTGTAGGGTCGACCGGAGCCAAAAATGAAGGTAGAGCCGAACTCCCAATTACCCAGTCGGTACAGATTTACCTGGTTGATTTCATGCCTTTGGTCCAAGGCGGAATAGTAGGACTCTGGGAGGTGAGAATTGTCGAATCGATTGATAGAGCTGGCTATTGTGTAGCCAATCCAAGTGCTAAGTTGAGGGCTCTTGTATCTCGCAAATATATCGATGCCCCTGGCCACATTGTCGCCCACCGGGTTGAAGTCTGATATCTCGTCTTGGTCTATTCCGTTGAACTCTGAGAATAATGTGAATTCTGATTCAGTAATTCCTTCTGTACGTTTTCGATAAGCCTCGATATCAAAGGTCAGCGGACCCTTTTGCCATTTGATCCCGGCGATCAGGTGCGCACTCTCCAAAACCGGGTAGTCTTCGCCCTCTGCAAGTGTCCAATAGTACTGATCGCTATTACCAAAGGGCGACAGCGTCACGCGATGCAAAAACTGTGAGTGCCGACTCCACGAGCCGCCGATCGACAGCTCGTCCGTAATGAAGTACCTCAAACCCAATCGAGGCTCAAGATCCGATCGGCTCAGGATTTCATAGTTGTTGACCCTCAGGCCGGCGTTGAGTTGCCATTTCTCACGAGCGTACTGATAGTTTCCAAACACCGTGAAAAGACCAGACTCCAGGCCTACGCTGTCGGTGATAGCTTCTTCATCTTCCGTGATGCCAATCGACAATTGTGTCTCAAAGTTGGAGATCTCTGTACCTACCGTCAATCGGCTGAAGGGACTGATGTTGACCTCGCTCTTGTAGGCCAGTGTGATGTCTTCGATCGTGTTTTGCTTATCTACACCAAAGACTTCACGCTCGCCTTCTCGAAAGATGGTATCTATCTCGCTCCCAAAGCCGAAGATGATATCCGAAAAGAAAGTCCACTGTTGGAAGATGCTGCTCGTACTCTCGTAGCTGGAACCGCTGAGCGTAAATGTCGAGGTATGCTTGTCATTCCAGTGGCTTTCCCACCTTAGACTGGCTCCATTGTTGGCCCAAAAGGCTTTGTCGAGGTATTCACGGCCTACAAGGTCCTCTTCTTCCTCAAAAGCACCTCTGTAGGAATCTTCGCTGATGAAGAGGCTCAGATCTATCGTCGTATTGCGGTTGGGAGTGAAGCGTATTTTGGCATTCGTGTCGAAAAAGTTGAAATTCGGTTCGACTTCCGTTCTGAGGTCGCTATTGATATCTGGCTCCTGCGCCTGGACGATGTCCCTGCGATGATTTTCCAAAAACTGGTTGTAGATATCGTTGCTTAGCAATCCATTGTGCGAGCTGCGTGCCCCCAAGACGATCCCTAGCTTTTTCCCGATGGGGACTTCGATGAAGCCATCGAAGCTGGTGGCGTTCAGTCCCACACCGCCTGTCACCTTTTCAAGGTTGCTGTTTCTCGTTGTGGCATCGACAACTGCGGAGGTACGGCGGCCATACTCGGCGGAGAAGGCCCCTTTGTACAGGTCCACGTGGTTGATGATGTTGGGGTTGAAGGTGGAAAACAAACCGAAGAAATGATCCATATGATAGATCGTATAGCCATCCAGCATGACCAGATTTTGCTCTGGCCCGCTTCCCCGTACAATCAATCCCGTAGTGGACTCATCCGTGGCATTGAGCCCAGGAAGTAACTGAAGGCTTTTGAACACATCCGGTTGTCCGAGAGCAGGCAAGCTGCTGATTTGTTTCGGGTTAATAGAGAAATGGCTGACCAGGCTTTTTTGAGTGCTCCCTTTGGATTCGGGATTGAGAATGAATGGTTTTAACTCGTTCGTAGGGGTGAGTTGGATAGACACCTGATCAAGGTCTGTTTTGACCCACATCGAACTGGGCTCATAGCCCAAATAGGATACGGTGATCTGAATAGAGTCTCGCTGTGGCCTCACGGAGAACCCGCCTGACTGGTCCGACTTGGTGCGCAATTCCTGGCTTTGCACATTGGCGAGGGCCAGGGGCTGGCCTGTTTTCCGATCGTATACTTTGCCTCGAACCTTGCGTGAGGTTGTCTTTCTTGGTTGCTTCTTTTTGGAGGGGATGAGCAGGATAACGTCGCTCGCTATCTTGAACCGAAGTGGAAGCTGTGATACGAAAGCCCTGAGCAGCTGATCCTCTGTCCGGGCACTGATATTTGAGGTAACTCGATATTCTTCCAGATAGGAAGGGTCGTAGGAAAACTTCAAGTTGAAACGCGCCTCCAGTTCTTTCACGGCAAGGTCTGCCCGCTGATCTTGGAAATTGATCTGGTACCGAGACTGACCTGCGGCGGAAAGGCACGCCAGCGTAAAATAAGTGAGCAGGATCCTGCGCATGCAGAAACTCGTTTGTCTATTTGGACTTGATCACCACTCGCCCCGCGTCAGCAAATTCGTAGGTCAGATCGAGGGGCTCACATACCATTGTCAATGCTAATTCTATGTCCTCTTTGATGAAGTATCCGGTAAATATCCTCATCTCTAAACTGTCGTAGTCAATGGCGATGTCGTATTGCCTGCCGATCTCCTCCAACACCTCCCTCACGGGCCGTTTGTCAAAGTAAAACTCACCGGTCTGCCAGCGGCCGACAAATTCATGCTGCACCTGGGTAAACAATATCGTATCCCGATCTAGCCTGACCTGATCACCAGGCAGTAAGATTTCATCAAAATCTTTGGACGGTATTTCAACCCTCACCTTACCCGTCTTGCAGGCTACATGAAATTGATCAGCTCTGGAGTACACATTGAAAGAGGTACCCAATACTTCTACACGCCCCAATTCGGTATCGACCTTGAATGGTTCTCCTTTTTGGACTTCAAAGAATGCTTCGCCCTCTAGTGCCACAAGTCTTTCTCCATCGGCTTTGTAGGAAAGCTTGCTGAGTGCATTCATGGTAACTACTGAGCTGTCTGGAAGCACAATAGGCCTCGTTTCTGACGCTTTGGAAGTGATCTCGGCGATTTCAAATGCAGCCTCTTCTCGATCGGAGCTCCAAGGTAAAAACACGATCAGCAGTGCAATAGCCGCAGCAATACCTATCCAAGGGGCGAAAGTCACCAGTCGTGCTTTGCCGCCGGATGCCTCGGTATCATCATCGGTCGCTTCGTCTATAGCGCGCCAGAGGTCCCCCTTGCTTCTGCTACTTTTTGGCACCCGCAAGTTCTCTGTACTATCCAAGAAAGCCTGCATCTCCGGGTCGATGCCCTGGGAAGGCTCCTTGTTTAAGTACTTGTGATATGCATCAAAATCCTCTTTCATCTAAATCTTTCTTCCAAGTTCTTCCCTAATGATGCTTAGCGCCTTACTCATTCTCTTCTCGACCGCTTTGACGCTGATGTCTAGTCGAACTGCGATCTCATCGTATTTTATTTTGTCTAAGCGATTCATCAAAAATACCTCTCGACTACCCTCCGGGATTTTGTCCAATACCCTTTGCAATCGTTCACCGAACTCTGTCTCTTCCATTTGGAACTGAGGCGTGTTCATTTCTTTGCGATCCTCACGCTGACTTTCGCCCTCGTGATTGCGCACCACCTTGAGATGGTTGAAATGATTCATCAAGAGATTGTTGGCCATTGTAAACAACAGACTCTTGACTGTTTCTTTCCGAATCTCCTTCCGCTTCTCCCATATTTTGATGAAAACTTCCTGAACGAGATCCTCAGCCAAATCTATATCCCCCGCTTTGTAATACAGGAAGTTTCGCAAACTGTCAAAGTGCGCCTCGTAGGCTTGCCGTAAATCCTGTTTGGTAAAACCGGTTGCGCTCATGGATAAGATGTGGTCGCTACCAAAGATAGAGACATGCAACGTACCCTGCGCAGGATTTATTGTAATACATGCATCTTGAAAAAATCCCTACCCTGAAGATAGAAAAAAACTAAAAACTCGTTAAATCAGGCACAACCGAACGGGGACGACCTTTTTCGAGCTCATAGATGGCCCTGCCCAGCGCTCCAAAAAAAGGAAGCCCCACCTCTTCGTATTGGTACTTACCGTCGTTGTAGGTTTCGTTTTCATTGACATGGATCGTCGCTGCCAAGAAGAACTCAAGGCCTTCTTTCTGATCAATGATATATGAAACATCCGTTAGGAAGCCATAAGCCCACCCCACTTTATTGAAGATCTTGATATGATCTGGGATAGTCTCTTCTTCACGATCGCCAAACATGAAGAATTTGACATAGCTGTCCGATTTTCCCGCGTATTGTGCGATTCCACTTGCCTCCGGCAGTTTGCACATCCACTCGTAAAGGAAGGCATACTGTGCTGCACTCAGGTCGAAACGTTGCTCAGCAGGGGTGATGTCTGGAAAGATGACTGCCTGGAGTACATCATGCATGTCCCTCAGCGCGAAAAAGTTCTTTTCAGAGAAATCAAAGGGCTTCCCTATCAACTCACCATTGCGCATATGTGCCTTGCCCATGATCTCATTTTCCAGCGTTAGTTGAAAAGGCGTCCGCCCTGATACCTCACCCTGGAAGTAGAGCATTTCGCCGCTCTCATCGAAGAAGGTGATAGGATTGGTGCCTTGGTTAGTCTCAGGGTCAAATGGAAAACCTCCGGGGCCTAGCCGGTGCACCAATCTCGTATTGGTAAAACCCTTGCGATGCAAGGCGCGATTGAACTGCTCTTGCCCGATAAACTCGTACAGTCTATTGTGGGCGTTGTTGTCGCTGACAACGAAGATTTCTTTGATGAACTGCGCAATGCTGGCCGTGCCGTCGGCGGCAGTAGAGTCATAGGAGAAAGGTGTCTGAGGTTCGCCACCAGCTCCAATTTCAAGTTTGGAGTGGGCATCTAGCCCGACGATATTCAATTGGTTGATTTTCTCAAGGGCCAGGAAGGCGGCGGGCATTTTCACGGTGCTTGCCGGGTAATAATACAAGGAGCTGTCCGTGCCCCACTCATAAGTTGTCAAAACAGGTGTCTGATCTTCTTTTCGATCGATTTGAGTGTAGACGACTTGGATTTGGTGCTTATCACGATTATTCCCAAGCTTTTTCAAAAAGTCGTCGTTTGCGAAGACTTTATTCAATGGGTTTTGTGCG
>JBCCXG010000412.1:0-5937 GCA_039191945.1 Bacteroidota bacterium | reverse complement strand
CGAAGTAGCTCTCTGAAAGCCGAAACTTTGGGAATACTTGGCGAGTGACCGATGACTATGTCCTTGCGGTTGTCGCTGACAGTCAGCATCACCGATTGGATATGGGCCCCGTACCTGGTCAGTCGTGGCATCTCCCAGCTACCCTTTAGTAAATCAAACTCATTTGTCATTCGTGGACCATCTTTGCCAGATCAAACAGAGGTAGTCACTGCACTACCTCCTCCCAAATCATTAGACTTCATGATAAAAACCTTACACTATTGTCTTCTATTTGCCCTGATCTCGTGGGGTTGTTCGGAACCTCCCAAAAACCCTAGTAAAGCAGAACAAGGCCCATCCATCGACTTTGAGCAGGAAAAACAGGCCATTTTAGCGACTTTGAATTCAGAAACGGCCGCAGCTTTTCAAAGAGACTACGAAACCTGGACCACTAAATGGGTTCATGATGCCGATATCACCAAGACATACCTCGATTTCTCGAAAAACACCTTCTCGCAGTCATTAGGCTGGAAAGAGATCAGTGAGTTTGTACGTGTCTTCATTGAGGAAAATCCGGAACCAGAACCCGTTCCACAACCATTGAATCAGATTGACATCCGTCTTTACGGCAATGGGGCCTGGGTGAGCTACGAACAGCATGATGAGATTCGTGGCCGGAAGCGCGAAACGCGTCTGATGGAAAAAGTCGATGGAGAATGGAAGATCGCCGGAATGCAAACCACCATCTACGGCTTTGATTTCGAGGACAAGACTGAGTAGCGCACCAATATTTTTGGCTGCTGAGGAGTGAATGAGGTCATGGCTATCGACTCAGACCGTGGCTGGATTTGTCCATGTAATGGGACTGACCTACTTTACCCAGGTGGATGGTCTCCAATAAAAACTCAATGAAACAATTCCTCTTTTCATCCTTACTACTAGTCCTTTTGACCTGTATGAATTGTTCCGAGGCAGGCAATGACCTACCCAATATCGTCATCATTTACGCCGATGACATGGGCTACGGTGACTTGGCTTGCCAAAACCCCAACTCCAAAATACCGACCCCGCACTTAGACCAGCTCGCCTCGGAGGGGATGCGGTTTACTGACGCTCACAGCTCCTCGGGGATTTGTTCCCCCAGCCGATTTGCTTTGCTGACGGGTACCTATCACTGGCGGAGGCAACATGGTATCGTTGGCGCATTTGGCGATCCGTTTTTCGAGGACTCAGACATCACACTCCCCCAGCTCCTAAAGACCAGAGGATATACCACTGCGTGCATCGGTAAGTGGCACCTGGGCTGGAATTGGGTCTTCAAAAACCCGCCCTCGGGAGAAGTAGAGCAATGGGGGCAATTGAGGAAGTTCTACCGCCCGGAGGATGTCGATTGGACGCAGCCCATCACTGGCGGGCCTTTGGACCGTGGCTTTGATTACTACTTTGGAGACGGCACCATCAACTTCCCTCCCTACGCCTGGGTCGAAAATGACAGGATACTGGAACCACCCAGGGAGGATATGGACATTCATAACATAGGCTATGACACCAAAGAAGGCGGCTGGGAGTTTAGACCCGGGCCCAAGGTCACTGGCTGGAATCCGTACAAAGTCTTACCTACCCTCACAGAGCGGACAACCCACTGGATCAGTAAAAGAGACAAAGCTCAACCCTTCTTTTTGTACTTCGCACTCCCCTCGCCTCACGCACCGATCATACCCAATGAGGGGTTTGATGGCACATCAAAAGCTGGAGGCTACGGCGATTTCATGGTGCAGACCGACTGGGTGGTTGGACAAGTATTGAAAACGCTCAAAGAGCAAGGATTGGAAGAGAATACCCTGGTGATCTTTAGCTCAGACAACGGACCGGAAGGTTACGCCTGGGAGCGGGCTGAGAAATATGGGCACTTTAGCATGGGTAACTTCCGTGGATTGAAGCGAGATGTCTGGGAAGGTGGGCACCACGTGCCTTTCTTGATCAAATGGCCTGGCAAAGTGGAGGCGGGCAAGGTAGCGACAGAGGTGGTCTCCCAAATCGATGTGATGGCTACCATCGCTGGTATTACGGGTATCAAACTACCAACCAATGCGGCCTCGGATAGCTACGATCTGTCACCGGTCATTCGCGGCGAGGTTTATGACTCACCCATCCGCGAGGCAACGGTTCACAATACCTATGCCTCCATCTGGGGCATTCGCCAAGGCAACTGGTTGTTTATCAATGACTCAACCGGCGGACATCGTCCACTACCCGCGTCATTCAAGGCAATGACTGGGTACCAAAATTTTGATACGGAAGGGCTGCTATTCGATATGAGCAGCGATGCGGAACAGCGCATAAACCTCTATGAAGAATATCCCGAAAAGGCAGAGGAGATGAATAAACTACTGATCAGCTACCGGGCATCGGCCCGGACCAGGCCCGCGGCGAATGATTAACTGCAAAGTTTGAGCGTCGAAGACACTTCATCGACGACCTTTCACTATTTTCGATGGCCGGTTGAAGTCCACGTCCCCAATTGGACGCCTTCTTCGCCACCCGAATCCATCAATTTCTATTGCCAATGGTCGAACTATCCTTTGAGTACTGGAACAAGCTTGCTAACCAGTTCATCCTGATGTCAGTGTTTCTGGGGGGCTTTTCAGTCGCCTTGATCGCGAATCTCCTCATCAATAAATCGGAAGGCAGGCTCTACAATATTATACTCAAATGCGCCACGACATCTGCAGGCGCGTTCCTGGCGACCGTATTCGCCATGACCAATATACTGCTGGCCACCACCGAAGGATCGCCTATACCCACTTCCCAAAGTGCACTCAACCTCCCAAGGGTGATCGGCCTCTTCGGATACTTCATTGGCTTACTTTCACTGCTGGCAGTTATTGGGATATCCGGTTGGACCAAATCAAGGGGAACGGGTATTTTCACCACCATTGTCAGTATCATCACCCTGATTCTGTTCCTTGTCACGTCAGTATCTTAATAAGCATCTGCTATTCACAAAAGATGGGGCTATATCCCCCCTAAGCATCAGATGAGCAAGACACAGGATCAATCAAAGCAGGTATCATGCTGGACGAATTGAAGATATTATTTGACCAAGATCAGGAGGACTGTGCCCATCCCCCTGCAGACGGCACCCCTGAGCATGAAGCTTTCAGGGGGCGGATCAAAGAACGAATGGCCAAGGCTCAAGAGGTCTTAAGGAACGAGGAATCGGTATCTGGAGAGGACTACTTTCACGCGTGTATCTTGTTCATACACGGGGATCGCCCAGAGGACTTTTGGCAAGCCTATCAGTGGGGATTGAAAAGCGTCGACCTAGGCTACACTACGGCCAAGAAATACACAGCCGCTGCCTACGACCGGTGGTTGATGTATCAGGGCAAACCTCAAAAATACGGCCTGCAGTATGTGCCTGATGGCGTGAGACTCCGGGTTTGGGATGTCGACCCAACCACCAGCGATGAAGAGCGGGCGGCCTGGGATGTGCCTCCACTCCAACAACTGTATGCGATCGCTGAAGACGCATCGAAGCATTACGACCTATCGAAAATCGACATGGATAAAAAACCCCAATGGCTAAAAGATGCCATCAAACGATGGGACGAGGAGGGTGATCGAAACGAAGACACTTGAAAGCATGGAAATAAAGCCCAACCCAAACAATGACCGCAAAGTACAACTCGAAAAGGTCAATTCCCGCGCTCTCGGCCTACTGGCGAGCGTTTTGAAAACCAGCTTTCTTGAAGCTTACCGTGAGGAACACTCCATGGAGAATATCGAGGCCTATTGCGATCAGCACTATACCTTGGAGGCACTCGAAAAGGTCATCAAAGACCCTGCGTACGATGTCTATCTGGCGAAGAAAAAAGGGCAAGACGTGGCCGCTCTGGTCATTTACCATCGCTCGTGCCCTCTGAGACCTCAAGTCAAGGCTTCAGAACTCAAGCAGCTATACGTGCTATCCAGTCAGTATGGAACAGGCCTGGGAAAACATCTTATGGAAAAGTCATTCGAAATAGTCCGCGAAGGAGGTGGCGAATGGATATGGTTGTGCGTATCTGACCGGAATTACAGGGCGCAGCGCTTTTATCTGAAGATGAACTTTGAAAAAATAGGCAAAGGCCCGGTATTGGAAGTAGGAACCGAAAAGCTACCATCGTCAATTATGATCCGACGTTTAAAACGCGAGGAATTTGGTCGGTCAAAGGAAGGCTAGTGTCGATAGGGTAAGCACGGCGGTTACTTCCAAAAGGTGTAACCCACGTTCAGACTCACATAATTGCTCAAGGCATCACCTGCCATAAAATTCATAGAAGTCCCCAAATCCCAACGGCCGATGTCGCAGCCAACACCAATCCCGGCTCCAAAGTGACTTTCTCGCTCCCGCTGGTCCCCAACTCCGATAAAGACGCGATGAGTGGCCATGATCGCCTGCGTGGTCAGGTAAAACCTGGCGCGCGCTTTGCCCTCAGCCGTGAATCTCGGTTGGCCTAATAGAAAATCTGCAGATAGATAATTGTTGACCAGGTAGTTGGAGCCGCCACGAATGGGTGGATCGCTCTCTTGAACAAACTCGCCCTCCGCCAGCAACGTGGGCTCCAAACGAAGGCCCAGCCGAAGGCGACTGGTGGGCAGGTAAAGCGCTTGAAGGTACAAACCAACCCCAGTCGGATTCTCGATGCCTGCGGATTGGTTGTAGGTCAGCCCAGCTTGTAAGTGAAATGGGCTTTCCTGCGTGGGTTGGTCCTGCGCAAATGATGAGAGCGCTAAAAAACCGCAACCTAAAAAAATAATCAGTATTGTTTTCATAACGATGGCATGACGGTTTTGCTTACTGATGATCGGTGTAAATATCAGTGATTTTTGTGGCTATGCCATCAAAAAGCTACAGCAAACCCCTATGGAACGCTTTCCCAGTGGTATTCCTACCACTTCTTTCCATCATTACATTAGATGTGATTGAATGCATAGAAGTTTCGAATTATCTTACAGATCCCCAGACCTGGTCATTTCTCGTGTCAAGTGGCACCTATGAGAAGTGGCAGCCCCCTTGAAACAAGATGACGAAAATACCGCGACAAGTTGAACAAGGAAGTAGGTTCGCTCCATCCTCCGGGGAGCAGCAGAGGCGAAGTGGTGGGTGGTTTAAGTTGAGCATTGTGTTACTCATAGGTCTCGTGCCCTTGCGGCTGGTTGCGCAGGAAGAGGGAGTCAATAAGAAGAGGCTAAACACCGTGATCATCGGTGGAGCCGGTTTATATACCGCTACCATGATCGGCCTGGGAACGGTCTGGTACCAAGACCTGGGGAAGTTCCATTTCTTTAATGACAACCAGGGCTGGGCCTACATGGACAAACTTGGACACTCCACGACCGCCTACCAGATCGGAAGGTTGGGAACGCGCGCCTTGGAATGGACTGGCCTGGACCATAAGCGAGCCACGTGGTATGGCGGGATGTCTGGATGGTTTTTTTTGACGAGCGTCGAGATCTTCGATGGCATGTCGGAAGACTGGGGATTTTCCATGGGGGATGTAGTCGCCAACACGCTGGGCACTGCGATGTTCATCAGTCAAGAGTTGATCTGGAAAGAGCAGAAGTTCATGCTAAAGTGGTCCTACACGGGCTCGACCTACGCGCAATACCGTCCCGAACTGCTCGGTGCCAGCTCAAGCGAGCGATGGCTAAAGGACTACAACGGGCAGACCTACTGGCTCTCCACCAACTTACATAGTACGCTGTTTCGGCATTCGACGACGTTCCCCAAGTGGCTTAATCTGGCCATCGGCTACGGGATTGAGGGCTACACCGGTGCAGACAGGAACCCGCTCCAGAATAGTGCAGGGCAAGAGATACCCCTATTCGATCGCTACAGTCAATACTACCTCTCCCTTGACATTGACCTGACCAGGATCGAAACCCGAATAAAGTGGCTTCGGGCGATCTTCG
>JBCCXG010000411.1:0-5947 GCA_039191945.1 Bacteroidota bacterium | reverse complement strand
TGCTCGATAATCAGCTGAGGGAAGCGACCACCAACCAGTTGATTCGAGGTAAAACTATTGTCTAGCTGGATCGTCGCATCATTCAGACCTCCGTCAAAGGTGGATTCATGGGTAAACTCAGATGTGGTGATCACGCCACCATCCAAAAAGCCATCCACCAGATCAATCGACTGGACCGAAATCGTGTCGTGGTTGATCAAGCGACTTCCATCGCTCAGTTCAATGCCCATCCGGCTAATAGCAGTCGGAATATCCACCGTGAAGTCCACGTCACCCTCATTGACAAAGTGGCAATAGTTGATATTCACAAAGGAGGCACCCGCTGTAATCGTGAACGCATCACCTGCCAGGACCGTCGTATCAGTGGAAGAGGCGTAAGTGCCGCCACTCAATATGAAATCCTCATTGACAATCATACTGAAGCCGGAAGATCCAGTACTGAAGTGCTGACCTCCTGTCTGCTCGTAATTTTCCATCTCCAGGTCCCCGTCACCAAAAAGGAAGAAACCATCGCGTAGCAGAAGATCACCATCGATTACGGTTGTAGCCCCAAATAAGGGGCCCGTCACAGAGCCTTGATTGATGATGAGTTGAGGGAAATGACCACCCACCAGTTGGCTCGATGTAAAACTGTTGGATACCAGGACTGTCCCACCATTCAGGCCTCCATCGAAGGTCGTATTGTGAGTAAATGCCCCGGTCCTGATGACTCCTCCGTCCAGCAATCCATCTTCCAGTTGAACGTTATCGGCGTAGATGCTGTCGCTCAATACAAAAGCGCTCCCATCACTTAAATTGAGATGCAGAGATTGGATAGTCAAGGGTTGGAGAAACGACGCCGAAACATTACCAGTAGAGGTAATGGACCAATGGCCATTGGCCAGTCCATTCCCTCTGGAACCGACTACGAGCGAGCTCCCAGAGAAGGTCAAGTCCACATTTCGCAAGTCCAATGTCCCCCCGGAAATCTGCAGTGATCCCGTGACTGATATAGTTGGCACAGTCGCAAAGACGTTGCCTGTGTAGTCAGAGAGAAGGTTGATAGAATTGACATTCAATGCGATGTCAATCTCACAATCTCCGCTGGAGCCAGAAAAGAGCACATCGTCTCCCACGCCCGGAACTCCCCGAGACCAATTGGCAGGATTACTCGCCAATCCATCGCGAGAAGTATTGGTCCAAGTCGTGGCAACAGCGCTGGCGACCAGCATCTGCAAGCACAAAGCGATTGTGATGAAAAGCCGAAACATGATTTGGGTTCTTTAGCGGTGTACTACCTAAGATAAGAAGCCATGTCTCAGAAGTAAAGTAGAATTGAATTATTTTATGATGGAGGGCTTTTGAAAATCTCCAAACCAACCTTAAACGTGACTACCGTACTGCAGCTGCTTCCTGGAACTACTGGCTACGAAAGGATACCCCAAGACACTCCTTTTTGATGCAGATCTTCGATAAAATGTCACGAATTGTAAAAATGTCTGAAAGCATGTCAAACCTGCTACCCGGCGCCAAACCGTCTCTCATCTTCGAGGTTCTTTTGGCATTGTCTCAATCCTACTAACTGATCATGAAAAGATTAATGCCCCTAGTTCTTATCGCTTGCTTCGCATGCGCCGAAAGCAGAATCGTCACCAAAATTCAATCTAATTCCGTGGAAACCATTTCTCCTCCCGCCAGCGGCAACTATCGAGCACTCATCCGAAACAAATCCGGAGAGACCTTGCAGGTCACCCTGCGAGACAAGGAGAATGATCAATTCAAATTTGGCTTTGGACTGGGCTCGCGGTCCAATACCAGTGTCCCAGTAACCGCTAATGACATATTGCTGCTTGGTAATGAGGGAGATCCACAGATAAAGGCTTCGGTCAAATTCTACGAGCTAAAACCAGGAGAGTCACTTCCCGGAGCTCCTCAACAGCAAAGACCACCCCGCCAACCCCGCATCAGCTTCGTTCTACATAACGCTACAGCAAAATCAATCCCCCTCATCATACCCAGTGTCATGAACCCTAACTTGTCACCGTTCTCGAGCAGTGGCGTAGATCTTGAAATCGGTCAGGAAATCCTATTTCGAGAAAAAGGAAAACGCCACGTGCTTTTGGTGGTGGATGAGGATATTCAGGCGGGGGAAAAAATCAATGTGGCCAAGCTCCTTCGAGAACGACGCAAAGCATTGGGCCTGACTAATTGAAGGAGTTCGGACGGAGATCAACTAACGCCACGAGTCAGAGAGTGCCTCCGTGGTAAACATGGTGAAAATTGAAAAATGGGCTGAGCAAAACGCTATTCGCAGCGCCATTCTCATTAAAATTGGAAACCGATCCTCAAATAAAACCCCCGAATATTTCCATCAAAATAAGTAACCTCGTCATCCGTCTTCCGGTGTCCCACAAAGCGATAGCCAGGGGCTAGGAAAAAGTGAGGATTGAAATGATAGGTGATCACAGAAACTCCCTGAAAGCTAAAATTGCTTTCCAAGGGAATAGGTGTGATATCCGCATAAAAAATCAACTCCCAACGATAATGCGGTAAATACTTCAGGCGTGCGCCAAGAACCGGATCCCAATAGGTCTTCTTTTGGGTTGCGCCGATCTCATTCCCAAAGACCAAGGTATGGACACCGACATTCAAGTGCAGCATCCGCAGACCAACTAAGCCATCCAAATGGACCTTTTCATCAGTCAAAAAGCGATACCCTCCAAATAGATCAGCACTGTAGAGCGCAAAATCAACCAGCGTCTGATCCAATAAAGACTCCAATATGAATACCGGTTGAGATTCGATGACCAATGCATCAAATCTGCCAGCAAACAAGAATCGGTCACTGCGGTACTCGGCGCTGATTACACTCAAGAACTTCAAATGAGATCTCAAGTCCTTGACCAGTAATTTAAAGTCGAAAAAGGGCGGTGGCGGTTCTGGCAACTGCGATGGGAATACGGATGGAGTGGTAACTCTCCCCCGAATGGCCGGGACCCAGGCGTAAGGGCTGATCCTCCATTTCCAGCTCTCAAACTTCTCTATTCTCTTTTGTTGCAGACTGTCCTGTTCAGCACCTTGGGCATATGCCGACATAGCGCAAAATAGCAGAACAAGAAATAGGTAAGCCGTTTTCAAAAAGAAGCGTCACTAGTTTGGCACCTTAAAAATACCCGCTTGGTTCAATTTGGTGAAATCATCCCATGCATGTCAAAACATCTTGGCCGCACCTATCTTAAAACTGTAGGTCGGAAAACCATTCTCTCGCAAATTCAAGGCTGCCCCAGGACCGATATGCCAATGATTGGGCAAGTGAAAATTGTAAGCCGCTGCAAAATGCAGTAGGTTGAAGCTTTCGTTGGACTCAAACTCTCTGCCTATCCCAACATCCACGACGATGTTGGGCGTGATTTCGTAGCCAACCGCCAGCACGGTGATTAATGGAAACTCCCTTTCCAATTCCTGTTCCTCGCCCTGTTCCACCACGTAGCTTTGGATCTCAAGTTCAGTAAGGAAAACAAGGGCCCATTTTTCACTCACCTTATAGTCCACTCCAAGCCCCCAAGCCGGTATGATGATCCGTGATCTCGAATCGGTCACTGCCGGAACGTGCGAGTTGATCGTCGCAAGGGAGATGGCCCACTTTTTCTCCTTTCCTGATTCTTCTTCCATTTCATGTTGGGCCTGGATAGATAGAATTAGTAAGAAAAACGGTAAAATTAAAAGGGATCGGTTGGGGCCTAAGGTCATGGCGCACTCATTTTATCTAAAGGAAAAGATAGGGCGACATAGCCAATTCGATCCCTAAAAATTCACAAAAGCAATGAGGTTGATCTGGTCCCTTCCAGCACCGCCCAAAAATTGGTTCATGTAGCCGACCTCAAACCGTAGAGTGCTTGATAGACGATAGCCCAAGCCGCCATAAAGACGATTGCGATCGAATATCTCTCCGTCTCCATTGATAAAGACCTCGTTGTATCCAGACAGGTACCAGGTACCGTCAGCCATCTCCGCGCTGTTCAGCGCTACATTCAACGCAAGAAAATAACGGAAACGAAACCTATAGTCCTCTTCGATCCATCGCTGCTCAAATCGATACCGATGCTGAAGAGAAAACCGACCAAAAGACTGCCGTGTGATGAACTGCTGGAAGATCCGGTGCTCATCGACCCCTACTTTTTCCTCTAGGTCATCCAGATAATTTTGACTATTGATAAACCCATAGCCAAACAGGACATTATTGTTGCCTTCTGTCAGATTAAAGCCGATGCCGGTCCTGATGAGCAATTGCTCCATATCGCCCAACGCATCATAGTTACGATGCTGGATTTCATGATGCCAGTTCCACCGTTCATTGATTTGTAGATTACCCAGGTAGATCAACCAATTACCTAGGTCACTGCTTTGAGAGGAGGCCATTACCGGAATGAAAAAAGTAAGAACCAGGAGCAGGTACGGCGATATTATTTTCTTCACATGCTCAATTTAATACCTAGTCAAGACAAAGCTTATCCTCAATCAATTAATCGATAGAAACGGAAAGAAGAGTTCGTGGTAAGGCACTGCGACAAATGGATGGCCGGTCTGCCCACAATTGAGTTCTTGGGAGACGTGCCCTATTCTTTGACAAACAGTCTATCCCAATCGGCCTCTGCTGCGAGATAGGCAAAGGAGTACTGGTTGCCATTGTCCAGTACGTAGCGGTAGTGCTTCTTGGCCACAGCGGTATCCTGTTTCTCGTACAAATACCAATTACCCAAACCGTATCCCAATACATCATTCGCAGAGGAATTTTCCCCTACGGGTGCCAGTTGCTCCTCGGCTAGCAAGCCTTTGTAGAAGAGACACATTTTGTAGTAGCTGTCATTTTCAATAATGTCCATATCCTGTGCGACTTTCTCGATCGCGGCCTCGGCTTCTTCTTGCCTTCCCAATCTCCTGAGGATCATATAGAGCCAATGACCACCTGAGACGAGATTATCAGGGTATCTCTCAGTGACGGTTCGATTACTGAAAGCCCTCAACGCATTGTCCATGTCATTTTGAAGGTAGTAAGCCAATCCCAAGTGATACCATATATTGCCATGAAGCGTACTGAGGGGAATGTCCCGGGCATTGGGTAGGCCGTCCGGCTCAATCTCATCTTCCTGCCCAACGATGAGGTTAGCTGCTTTCTCAAAATCCAAAATGGCGCTATCATATTTACGGGTAGAAATGTACCGGTGTCCTCGGTGTCTGTACATCCGGGCATCAGCCGGATGTTGCTGAATCCCTTGGGTGAAAATCGAGATGGCCTCCTCAAGTCGACCCAGATACGCCGTTCTGCGACCGTACCAAATCAGTGATTCGGGATCGCCTGGATTCTCTTCAAAGTCCTGACGTGCCTCCTCAAATAGTTTGACCGCTGGATCCGCTGGATCATCAGTAGCTACCGGATCAGAAGAAGGTTGCTCCGCAGATTCCAAACCAGACTTTTGATTTTGGCAAGAAACAAGGGCAAGCCCCATGAGCCAGAAGGTAAGCTGGTAAGTAGTGTTGTTCATTTCCCTTGCTCCGATTTAGCGGAAAATTAGGTAGAATAAGGCCAAAAAAAGCAACCCTGACCTTCTTACCTATGGAGAAGTAATTTTTACCAGGCAGACACATAATTTCACTCCTTCGCTTCTCTGCAACACACCGCCTCAAGAGGGCCTACAACTAATTAGGCTTACTCGTATCGCAAGTTGTCCGCGGGATTGGTACGGACCACATTGGAAGTCTGCCAGAAAATAAATACAGAACCCACCAGTAACAGTAAAAGTACACTGGCGACGATCTCAATAAAGCCAACGCCTAAGCCATAGCGAATAAGAAAATACAAAAAGAGTTTATCGTAAAAGAAATAGGACAAGGGCACCGCAATGAGTGCGGAGTATCCTATCAGCCGAAGAAAATCACGGGCCAGCAAGAGATGAATACCAGACACGGA
>JBCCXG010000410.1:0-5950 GCA_039191945.1 Bacteroidota bacterium | reverse complement strand
GAAGATATCTGGTGTGTACCCCACCACGGCAATGAACCCAATCGCTGCACCGGTATAAGAGAGAGGAATGCGCGATTCCTGGAATAGTGCATAGTACAGCCCTCGCAGACCGTAAATCCCCAAGCTCGTGGCAGCAATGCTGATGGCGACAAACGCGAACATAGCATTCGAAAGTACCCCCGAAGCAATTGTCAAAGCCCCAACGATCATCAGAAAGAAGGCATATTTCGTGATCTGCGAATGGATGAAGCGGTCACCCAAAAATCCGGCAAGGATCGCAGAAATGGGTCGCATCCAGAAAGAGATGGTGGCAACGTGGGCCGATACTACGTCGTCGTACCCGTAAGTGTCTTTGGCGAACAAGCCGAAATCGTCAGTGCATTTGTAGCCAACATAAGCTGAGAGTAGAATAATGGCCTGGAGCCAGACTGTTTTGTGCTGCAATGCTTTCTTTACCCCACTGTGTGAGAAATGTTCCAAACCAGACGCTCGGGAAGGGTTGGGGAGGAAGAGCCATACGATGGCTGCGCACAGGATCACAAAAGCCGTGAAACAAAGAATGATCAAACTCAGCGCACTCGTCAAGTCGTCGATGCTGGCTTCACTCGCGGTGACCGGCAGAAACGCATCCAGTAGAAAAACCGAAGATGAGGCGATCAGTGCGGCCACAAACCCTCTACCCCCGTCCACGAGACCCTGTGATCTCCCTTGGGTATGCTCCCCCCCAAACTGCCTGATGCCTTTGATGTAGGCCGCCCAGAAGAGCAATATCGTGCTCAGGCCCCAAAAGCCATATAGCAACGTCAACGTGATCAGCGACGGAATGCCAGCCATGACAAATCCTGCCACGCCGGTGGCTAGTAAGGAGATGATGAGCAGCTTTTTCGGGGCAAATCGATCGGCCAGCGGACCCCCGAAAAAGTATGCGACGGCGCCAATAATGCCGTATAATGAAAACGCCGACCCCAACTCCAGGTTGTTGATATCAAAGACCGTGAGGAAAGTAGGTCGAAATACCCGTGTGACCACGAGAGGGAGAAGGAAGACGCCTTCTCCAATCAACATCAGGATGAGCAGTATCGTGGTCTTGTGTACTTTCAAAAGCTTCGGCCCACTAAACTAACCTACATTCAGGGAATTGCCGGTTCCATGATTGTTCGGAACTCGTTGGATAGATGCTTTCAGGAGCAAGAAATCTTTTCGCCCCTTTCATTCCATCCAAAAAGCAATTATCCTTAATTTCGGCGGCTAATCCCGACCTAATGGATCAACCTCATATCTCCGGAAAAGCAGTCATTATTACCGGTGGACTGCTCAATAGTAACAATGCCAAGACTGCGCACGGCCTGCTCCGTGGTACGGATCGCTTTGAGATTATCGGCGTCATCGACGAAAACAGCGCGGGCCAGGATGCAGGTTTGGTCGTTGCTGAAAAACCAATGGGGGTGCCGGTGAAGGCGGACATCACGGAGTTCATCGAGCAAGTGGAGAAGCCGGAGTTTGCGATCATTGGCATGGCGACCAAAGGTGGGGTACTTCCCAAAGATTTGTACCCATCGATTCATAAGATATTGTCGCAGGGCATCCAGCTCGTCAATGGTCTACACCAGCCATTATCGGAAATTGCAGAGTTCGGAGAGGCGGCAGCTCCCCATGGAGAGATCATTCACGACATCCGGCGATCCAAAGCCTTTCATGACCTGCACTTTTGGACCGGCGAGATCCAAAACATCACCTCCAAACGCATTGCAGTGTTGGGTACCGATTGCGCCCTGGGCAAGCGTACCACCAGTAAGATGCTGGCTGATGCGCTCAATGCAAGAGGTGTCAAAAGTGAAATGATCTACACGGGCCAAACCGGATGGATGCAGGGTGCTCATTATGGGTTTTTGTTTGATGCAACCCCCAACGATTTTGTCTGTGGCGAATTGGAGCACGCGATGGTGGAGTGCTGGAAAAACCTCGAACCTGAGGTGATGGTCATGGAGGGACAGGCCAGCCTCCGAAACCCCAGTGGGCCTTGTGGCTCGGAGTTTATCATTTCCGGAGCGGCCGAAGGAGTGATCCTGCAGCACGCGCCCGTGAGAAGCAAGTTCAAAGGGATGGAATCTTATCCGGCGGATATTCCGGACATTCTCGATGAGGCAGCCCTTATTGAAAAGCTAGGCAGTCCCGTCATAGGCTTCACCATTAATACCGAGAAGATGGATGATTCCGCCATTGAGTCCTATCGAAAGGAGCTCACCGCTCGTACCGATTTACCGGTGGTGTTTCCGTTCAAAGAGTCGCTCGACCCCATTGCAGAGGCAGTCATTGAGTTGAAAAAGTAGGCGAATGAAGATCAAAGAAGTACGGGTTTACGAAAAGGACCTGGGCACGAGCCGTCCTTATACCATTGCCTACAAAACGGTCACGGAAGTGAAGAATGTCTTCGTGGAGATCGAATTGGAAAATGGCATCATCGGGATTGGAGCTTGTAACCCCAGTGAGAAGGTTGTGGGTGAAAACGTGGACCAAGCCTTTGAACACCTGCGAGGGACAGATTTCGGCTATTTGGTAGGAGAGCGGATAGGGGTATTTGAGGCATTATTACGCGCAACTAGGAACCATCTGGAGCCATGGCCAGGATCCCATGTCGCCGTGGACGTAGCACTGCACGACGCTTATACCCAGTACTTGAAGGTCTCGCTTGGGGACTACTTCGGAGTCGTCCATCAAAGCATGCCCACCTCCATCACCATCGGGATCAAAAACGTAGCAGAGACCCTGGAAGAGGCTGATGAGTACTGGGCCAGTGGCTTTCGTTGTCTAAAGGTAAAGACCGGTCTGAGCCCCGAAGAAGATGCTGAGCGCATTTTGAAGATCAATGAAAAGTACCCCCAAAGTGTCTTACGCGTCGATGCCAACCAGGGCTACAGCCCTGCGGATCTGGAAGCTTTCGTGACCTTGTCCAAAGGTGTGCAGCTCGAGCTGATCGAGCAACCCTTTCCAGTCGATCGCTTTACGGAGGATAGCAGGGGCCTGTCGCCGGACATAGCACGGTACCTGGTCGCAGATGAGTCCTTACGTAACCCGGGCGATGCGCTCCACCTCGCTAAAACGACCCCTAACTGCGGGATATTCAACATCAAGCTGATGAAATCAGGTGGATTATCAAACGCCGCGGAAATTGCCAGTATCGCCCATCGATCGGGAGTGGATTTGATGTGGGGCTGCAATGATGAATCTTCTGTGAGCATTACCGCCGCCATGCACTTGGCGTTTAGCTATGCCCATACGAAATACATTGATTTGGACGGCAGCCTGGATTTGCTACGGGATGTCGTGACCCCGGGGTTTGTGATTGCGGAAGGAGTCATGCGGCCCAAAGGAGGACCCGGATTAGGAGTGCGAGCCGCTCTTTAAGTGAAGGATTCTCGCATTCAGATTGGGGGAGATTATTCGCCTAGCTGTTCAAGATCAATGCTCGGTCCACCTTGGTCTTAGCGATCTCTTTCGTTCCCGGTATTGGAGTCCTAGGGATGATCAAGTCACCGGCAGCTGGCGTAGCCTGATGTCAAATGATTGAGTTTACTCTTGAACCTGAGTTTAGAATAGAAAAGGTGAAATCTTAAATCTTCCTGGACGCAGACTTGGGCTGGATCAAGCTCCTTGACGGTCGATGATCATCATCTAATTGTCGGCAATTGAGCGATTGACATACCTCTATTTAGAGATACTGAAAGTCCAGGCGTGATCCGCTGGAGGGTTCTCCCGAACCGACGCTGGAATATTAATCGCGAACCCTTTGGCGGTTTTTTGCCAACTCAATGCCACATCACTTCCAAGCAAGGCTAACTCAGCATTCGCTGCGGGCTGAAAGCTGCTGATCGTGATCCTCTCCGGCAGTGAGTCCTCTGCCTCGCTAGCCACGTAAATCGCAAAAATTGCGTTTGACTTTTGAGTGAAATACACTTGATCTTCTTGGTAGGGCTTTATGATATGGGTGCCGTAGATGGCCTCACCATTGACCTTGAGCCACTGCCCCATGGCCATCAATCGGTCGAGATCAATCGCGGAAAAAGTGCCGTCTGCTTGGGGCCCTACGTTGAACTCAATGTTGCCATTGTGACTCACGCAATCGACGATCATGCGAATCACTTCTTTGTGGGATAGGATATTGTCAGGATGCTCATTTCGGTTGTAGCCGTAGCTATTGCCAAACCCCCGCCACATGGCCCAGGCCTTTGCGCTATCAATGTCCGCATAGTATTCGACGTGGCTGAAATCGCCGTACACGCCCCGGGTGTCTGAGTAGCCCTCTTTCGCTTGGCCAAATCGGTCGTTGAGCACAACCTCTTGCCCTTGGGCTGCGGCTTGATTGTAATAATAGGCTCCAATCTGCCGAGCACGCCAGTAGGGGTAGGGGTGCTCCCACTCGCCATCAAAGCATACGTAGTCGGGTTGATACTTGTCGATCAACTCCTTGATCTGAGGGATCATAAAATCATCAACGTACTCGTTGAGCACACCGTCCTGATCTTCATCTTCCAAAGGCTTGATGCCCTTGTAAGCACTGAGATTAGCTTCCTCTCGGTAGATGGGATTGTTCCATTCATAGAAGGAGTAGTAGAACCCAACTTTGATGTCGTTGGCTCTGGCGGCGGCAACCATTTCTCCGTACAAATCTCTTTTGGGACCCATTTGTTTGGCGTTGCGATCGGTATACTGACTATCGAAGATGCAAAATCCGTCGTGGTGCTTGGCCGTAATGAAAAAGTAGTTGACGCCGGCTTTTTTCATGATCTGCATCCATTCATTGGCATCGAAGTCCTCGGCGAAGAAACCTTCCGTCTCGCCGGTCACCAGGTTTTTTGTACCCTCAATGAAGTCGTCGTAGCTCGCTGCGCCATAGGTGGCTTGATGGTATTCCTTCACGGCCTCATTTTCCTTGAGCCATTCCCAATACCACTCGGCATACGCCACTCCATACGGTGTGTCCTTTCTGGGGGTCCAGCCTGGGACGGCATAAGGCCCCCAGTGCGCACTCAATCCCACTTTTCGATTCTGAAACCAACCGGGAAGTGGGTGCGTCACCAGTGATTCCCATTGGGGCTGGTAAGGTCCTGCTTCGATCACCTCTGCTAGCATGGGGTGCAATGCTCCATGAGGGGGGTCCTCCGTCGGCAGCTGGGCAGAGGCCGAAACAGCTGAACAGGCTACGGTGAATGTTATTAATCTCAACAGTGCGTTGTGCTTTTGAGTAGCGTAGGAGAGTAGTCTCCTCATCATAGTTTCGTTTTGAAGCAGCGGGCCCGCGCTTTCCTTCGCAGGGAGGTGACGCCTTATTCCACAAGTATCAGCAAAGACTTCGCCGAATCAAAGCTGATGCGCTATTCCCATGCGATGGGGGACGATGGGTAATCGGCCATGAATAGCGAGGTCTATCGCAGTGGTTTTGAGTGAGGGGGTGCGCGGCGCTTCAGGTCGATGATTTGAGTTCGTAGACCAGCAATTCCTCCTGATCCTCGACGAGTCGCTTACTACTTACCTGTCGGAATCCCAGTTTGTCTAGAAGTTTTTGGGAGGCGACATTCTCCCTCATCGTGATCGCGAGCAGTCGGTCCATGCCAAATTCCTTAAAGGCGGCAGCTATGAGCTTTTGCGAGGCTTCGAATGCAAAGCCGTGCTGCTCGTATCGGGGTAGGAGCGCAAAGCCCAGGTCGATCCCATCCAGGCCTTCTCGATCGTACAATCCACAAACACCTATTTTCTGCTGGTCATCATTCTTGATGAGCGTGTAGCTGGAGTAACCAAGTCGCTCCAGCTGTGGTGTCATTCGCTCTACGATGTAATCTCTGGCCTGTTCTACAGATGCAATGTTTCGATCACCAATGTATTTGATCCACTTGGGTGCATTGAATAGTTCAAAGATGAATGCCGCATCATCGATATCCGTTGGCTTCATCAG
>JBCCXG010000409.1:0-5958 GCA_039191945.1 Bacteroidota bacterium | reverse complement strand
GAAGATCTATTGATGGATAAAGAAGAGCTGAGCCGAGTATGGATCCTTCGCAAGTACATGTCGGATATGACAAGTACCGAAGCGATGGAGTTTTTGCTCGAGAGGATGCGGGGAACTATCAATAATGATGAATTCTTGATATCCATTAACGGATAATTGTAGAATTCATATTAGTCATTATAGTTAGTCGGGTTGGGAGATCCGCCTTTTTTATTGGTCCACAAACTCTTGCAGATAGTTGTATCGGTCGGTCAGGGCTCCGTTTTTGGCGATCGTGGCTCTCGCGATGATCCCCTCATCATCCCTTCCTAGTAGATGAGGTAGCACATTGTCCACAAGTTGCTCTCCGAAACTTTCTGAAGCATCCCTGGGTAATTCGCAGGGAAGGTTATCGACCGCCATCATGGTCAGATTGGCTTCATCGCTCAGGGCTTTCTCTTCGATTTCCTCACTGGGATTGTAGTCATAGATGGGGTCCTCGATCGTACTTGGCCGCTTGGTGGATGGGATAGATCCATCGATATCGCAGGTGATATCTGCAATTACTTTGAGCTGGAACTTATTGGTGAGCACGTCCTTAGGCGTAAATAACCTCGGTGCATGAGGATCCCAGTAGGCGCTAGCGATCAGTAAATCGGCGACCTGCGCGTATTTGAGGAAGTCTCCCTCGTACAGGTGTGGATGATCGAAAAACTCATGTCTATTGAAGGGGCCACCGTCATGCTTTTTGTGATAGTCCCGAGAATTGAGCTGTGTGAAAACTGGCTCATCAAATTGTTGCTCGAGGAGTGCTGCTGGTGATACCCGCCTGATTTTCATGCCTAGAAGCACCTCCATTGCTCCTTTGGCGACACGACCCCCTCCCGTGATTACGATCTTGACTGGGGGTAGTGTTACTTTGGGGTATTCCGTCTTTAGGTCTTCAAGGTCAAAACACTCGTGGGCTCTGCGGATATTGAATAAATTGTATCGCTGCCCATAGGTCCAGATTCCATTGTACGCTCCCACGATACCGGCCCACCTACCAAACGCTACAATCCGATGGTTACTAGCGTCGGTGAGCGTCTCATAGTCGATGAGTGTGATTTTCTTTTCAAGGATTTCCTGCAGGAGCTTTCTATTGTAGGCCTGGGCTTTGATCGTGTGCGAGAAAAAGACGTAAGTTTTATTGGGTAAGAGTTGGTCGATCGGCACCTCCTTGACTCCCAGGATGATGTCGCAGTCTTTGAGATTGGAGACCACTGGGATGTGCTCCGCCTCGTACTCATCGTCACTGAAGCATCGGATATCGCTGCTTTGGGCGACGATTTCTACTGATTTGAAGCGCTCGCTCACACGAAATGCTTGATGAGGGGTGAGAGGAACCCTTTTGTCTAATGGCACTTTCCCCTCTTTGATCAATCCGATTTTCATTGGAGTAACATTCTAAAAAGCCTCGCAAATCTAATTCAGACCTACACGAAGTGCCCTGATTTTCAGAAGAGATGGATTATTTCTTCAGTTCATCCAGGTCGTCCCTATCTCTAAGCTTTTTGTCATCAACATTGCGATTCAGGAACTTGTTGATCTGATCGATGCTGAGGTTGGATTTGATTTCCCCGAATGCGTCAACGGAGATATCAAACCCGTCAAGGTCTTGATGCACTTTGGGTCTATCTTCTTCCTTTTTCTTTTTCTCTGGTTTCATATTTCCTCCTTAGTCTACATACTCCTTTAACGCATCGATCGCGTGATAGATACGGTCGGCAACCGACAAAGGGCCCAGAATTTCCATAGTGACCATCAGGTCGGGGCCGGAACTCTGACCCGTCACCGATAGGCGTAGACCCGGCATGACTCTACCCATTCCCAATTCAAGTCGTTGCAGCACGTCGGAAAGCAACTCCTTGATTTCTCCGCTCGAAGGATTCGTCGTCTTTTTCAATTCCTCAGCAAACGCCTGCAGTGCTTGGGCTACATCACTATTCCATTTTTTTCTTGCGGTCTTCTCTTCGTAGCTCTTGGGTATTTCGACGAACATGGTCGCTTCCGACACTAGTTCTTGGAAGAAGCTCACGCGAGGTTTAAGGAGGTCTACAATCTGGATGGCCTTTGCTTGGTCGTATTCCGTACCAGTATCAGCCAATTCATCGAGGAGTGAATCGGCCAGGTCCTTGGATGGCATGTTCCGCAGGTAGTATTCGTTAAACCATTTGGCTTTATCGATATCAAATTTAGTACCCGCTTTTCCTACTCGGTCCAGCGAGAATTCCTCAATCAACTCGTCCAAAGAAAATAACTCTCTTTCCGAGCCAGGATTCCAACCTAAAAACGCTAGGAAATTCACCATGGCGGCTGGTAGGTAGCCCTTTTCTCGGAAACCAACGCTCAATTCCCCGGTGCTTGGGTCGGTCCAGTCCAGTGGAAAAATAGGGAATCCCATCTTGTCGGCAGCCCTTTTGCTCAGCTTACCATTTCCATCGGGTTTAAGTATCAATGGCAAATGGGCGAACTCTGGCATACTGTCTTCCCATCCAAAAAACTTGTAGAGCAGCACGTGAAGAGGAGCAGAGGGGAGCCACTCCTCACCTCTTATTACATGGCTGATTCCCATGAGATGATCGTCGACAATATTGGCGAGGTGATAGGTAGGTAACCCGTCTGACTTCATCAGGACTTTGTCGTCCAGGTTGACTGTATGCACCATCACCCATCCACGGATCAGGTCCTGAAATCGCACTTCGTCTTTTGCGGGGACTTTGACCCTAATGACATAAGGTTCGCCACTTGCGATGCGCTGCTGCACGTCATCCGCCGGAAGCGTCAAAGAGTTTTTCATCGTCATGCGCGAGGACGAATTGTAATTCAAGTTGGCCATGCCGGCCGATTTGAGTTTCTCGCGCATGGTTTCCAGCTCCTCCTGCGTGTCAAAGGCGTAATAGGCTTTGCCATCATCTAGAAGCCGCTGGACGTATTGATGATAGATTTCCTTTCTTTCCGACTGTCGATAGGGCGCATGTGCTCCACCTTGATCGACCCCTTCATCAGGGTCCAGACCTAGCCACGCCAGAGATTCCTTGATGTATTCTTCGGCACCTGCGACGAACCTTGTTTGATCCGTGTCCTCGATCCGAAGGATGAATGTACCTCCTTGCTTTTTTGCAAACAGGTAGTTGAATAGTGCCGTGCGGACACCACCGATATGAAGCCCTCCTGTTGGGCTTGGTGCAAATCGTACCCTTACTGCCATCAGCGTATAAGACCTATGATAATCAAGAATTGTTATGGAATGATCGCGATGCAGGAAATCTCCACGCGCACGTCTTTTGGTAGTCTGCTGACCTCGACCGTTTCACGCGCCGGCGGTGCTGTCTCAAAAAACTCGCCATAGACGGAATTAATACTACTAAACTGTCCCATATCCCTGATAAAGATGGTTGTCTTTACGATATCAGAGAAGTTGCAGCCGCCTGCCTCCAGCACAGCTCCTAGGTTCTTCATCACCTGGCGCGTCTCATCTTCTATACTACCGTCAACCAACTTGCCGGTACCAGGATCGATGGCGATCTGCCCGGAGGCGAATAGCAATCCATTCGCCTTGGTTGCTTGGTTATAGGGTCCGATTGGCGCCGGAGCTTGGTCGGTATTGACTATTTCCTTCATTGGATTGTTTACTCTACTGTAACGGATTTGGCAAGATTTCTCGGTTGGTCCACGTTGCATCCTCGCATGACAGCAATATGGTAGGAAAGGAGTTGTAGCGGGATGACGGAGACCAGTGGCATGAGGATCTCATGGGTCGATGGGACTTCAATCACGAAATCAGCCATTTTTGGGATCAGTACATCGCCTTCTGTCACGATAGCGATGACGACTCCCTTTCGAGCCTTGACCTCCTGCACGTTTGAAACAATCTTGTCGTAGGAACCATCTCTGGTCGCAATGAATACAACAGGCATGTTTTCATCTATCAGAGCAATAGGTCCATGCTTCATTTCCGCTGCCGGGTAGCCCTCGGCATGTATGTATGAGATTTCCTTGAGCTTGAGTGCACCTTCCAGGGCCACCGGGAAATTGTAGCCCCTTCCTAAGTATAGAAAGTTGCGAGCATCTTTGAAGAGATCTGAAATGGTCTCGATTTTGACGTTGCTCTCCAGGGCTTTGCTCACTTTTGCAGGTATGTTCTCTAGCTCTACGAGCAGTTCTCGGTATTTTCTCTCGGTAATCGTACCTTTTCTTTGGGCGATTCTGAGCGCAATCATTGTGAGTATTGTCAACTGTGCGGTAAAGGCTTTGGTGGAAGCTACACCGATCTCAGGCCCAGCATGTAGGTATGCCCCCTCATGAGTAGCTCTCGCAATGGAAGAGCCGACGGCATTTACCACCCCGAAGACGATTGCGCCCTTTTCTTTTGCTAACTCTATTGCTGCTAAGGTGTCGGCGGTCTCCCCTGATTGTGAGATAGCGATCATCACTTCTCCTTCTCTGATCACGGGATTTCGATATCGGAACTCTGAAGCATATTCGACTTCGACCGGGATTCTACAAAGCTCCTCGAAAATGTACTCCGCGACCAGTCCCGCATGCCACGAAGTGCCACATGCCACCATGATGATTTTCTCGGCGTTGGTGATTTTCTCAGCATAGTTTCGTATGCCGCCCAAAACGAGAGATCCATGGTTTGCGTTGAGCCTCCCTCGCAGGCAATCCCCTATTGAGTGGGGCTGTTCGAAAATCTCTTTGAGCATGAAGTGCTCGTATCCACCTTTTTCTATAGCTTCCAATTCCAGGTCCAGGGTCTGGACATAAGGGGTTTGTGGTGCATCTTGAATATCGGTGATCTTGAAGATACCGTTTTCAATGACGGCTATTTCCTCGTCGTTGAGGTAGATGACTTCATTGGTGTACTCGACGATAGGTGTGGCATCCGAAGCAATAAAAAACTCCTCACCTCTCAATCCAATGACTAATGGGCTTCCCTTGCGCGCTGCCACCAACTTGTTGGGCTCTTCCTCCGACATTAATACAATGGCATAAGCTCCCACAACCTTTGTCAGAGCGACACGGAGTGCATCTTCCAACGCCAGATTTTCGGATTCCTTTATATCCTGGATGAAAGTGATAAACACTTCAGTATCCGTTTCACTGCGAAAAGTGTAGCCCTTGTGTGTCAGCTCTTTCTTGAGGGCTTCGTAGTTTTCAATGATCCCATTGTGGATCATCGATAGCTTTTGATTGGACGAAAAATGGGGATGTGCGTTGACGTCGTTAGGCTCACCATGGGTGGCCCATCTTGTATGGCCTATTCCGATGGTACTTTGGATGCTTGCTTCTCCGATGAACTCTTCGAGGTCCTGGACCCGACCCTGTTTCTTGTGAGATTGCAATTTTCCATGTTGGATCACGGAGATGCCCGCGCTATCATATCCACGGTATTCCAGGCGTTTGAGGCCTTTTACCAGGATCGGATATGCTTCCTGATTGCCCAAATAGGCTACGATTCCACACATGTTTCTTGGCTAGTTTGTGGTCGTGTAAAATACTCTAAGTTTTACACCATCTTTTAGGATTGCTGTTTGCTCTAGGCTTAAGGGGGTGACAGGCACGGTGACAAGTGCCTCCGTTAGGTAGTCTTCATCGTCCCTATGGTTTTCGAGAAGTCTTTGCACGAAAAGCGTAATCGTCTCTTGATAGGCGGTGGCATCTTGATCCAATGCAACCTGACGTATGGATCTCATTGGCGCAAAGTCAGCATATTCCAAATCCAAAAGCAAGACGGTCGTACCTAAAGACTCAACAATGCCAGGCCCATTGATTACCGAGCCATCTTTAAAGAAGTAAAAATACAAAGAGCCAACATCACCGCTATTTTCGTTAGGAGTGCTTGGTGCCAATGGTACATCCAAATCTGCCTTGTTGATTACAATATTGCCTTCTTGTTCCACAAACCTCAGATAGGGGCTTAAGTCAACTTTGGAG
>JBCCXG010000408.1:0-5971 GCA_039191945.1 Bacteroidota bacterium | reverse complement strand
CAACCAAACCGGATAGGCAAACTTCACAATCTTTTTGTGCCGCTCGACTTTGGCTGTATGTCTCAGTAACAGGGGTGATTGTATATTTAATGATCAGCCCATACTACCCATGGAAATAGTGAGCAATAGGAGGATGAAAAATTTGGGAAGACTTGGCCTTTTCGTAGGCCTTTGGATGATGAGTATGATGGCCAATGCACAGTGTGCGATGTGCCGTACGCAGGTAGTGAACAACGTCAGTCATGGCGAAACCTCCTTGGCGGCCGGCCTGAATTTTGGAATCGCTTACCTTTTCGTAACCCCTTACTTGATGGTTGGCGTCTTGGCATTTTTATGGTTTCGATACAGCCGAGTCAATGAAAGAAAAGAAAGCCTTGCCAGCCGCCTTAGAAGGCAGGTGCCCTAGATGTCGATCGGGCAAAGTCTTCAAGCACCCGCTATACAAACTCACGAAATTTACCGAAACTCACGAACGGTGTCCGGTGTGTGATTGGCAGTTTGAGCGTCAACCGGGCTTTTGGTACGGGGCAATGTACTTTAGCTACGCGTTTTCGGTCGGTATATTACTCACGACCACGTTTGTGCTCTATTACGCTTTCAACGATCCACCCCTGCCTATTTACCTCATTGCAGTGACGGGGATATCGGCGATTACGTATCCCGTCAATTTCAGGTATTCACGATTAATATTTCTTTATCTTTTTAGTGGCACGAAGTATGATGCACGTTGGGCGGCTGGTGAAAAGTCGTAAGTGTTCGTAGACTGATAGTGTAATGAAGTATTTGTATTGGATCACGGCCGTGATGCTGTTGGTCTCTGCCATTCATAGTATCTCGGAGTACTTGGCTGACCAAGAGAGTCAGGTGAGCTTGGTTGAAAGCGCAATTGCCGCTGAGCAGAGCAGGCATCAGGAACTGCTGAATATGGACTTGTCTGAGTTTGGTCTGCCCGATGTGGATCGGACTGTTTATAGCGGCATTACAGTCTTGGTCTACGAACAGGGCAGGTTGATCAACTGGAGCGACAATGCGTTTGTTCCTCCGCTGTCCAGGTTGCAGACGGTGGCGGGTACCAGTGTCGTCGAAGATAATGGTGGGCATTACCTGGTTACATTTCGAGATCGGCCCGAAGGCCTTTCGTTTGCCATTTCAAATCTATTGCGCACCTACCCCTTTGCCAATGACTACCTGGGGGTATATAACAATCCGGAGATCTTTGACGCTGTCGACGGCGAGGTCACGGCATCTGAAGGAGAGCCCATTACGCTGGACGGGAAGGTGATTTGTTACTTTCGATCGCAGCAACAGGAAGAGCCGGGCTTATCCAATCGATCATTGCTGCTGATCTGGTTGACTTTTGCCTTGTTGGCTATTTCTGTTTTCGCGTACGTCGCGATCCGATTTTTTCCCGACCGATGGTATCCGTGGTTGGTCGCAGCCTGGGGCTTTGTGCTGAAGGCGGTGTCCGTCTACCTTCCGCAGCCCACGGGTATGGCCTCTTACCGGCCGGATAGCTTTTGGCACTTATCACTGTGGGACGTGTTTGTCTCTGTTGCTTTGTTTTTGACCTGTATGGATCTGATTTTCAACTATCTATCCTATACGCGACCCGCAAAAAAGATTCTGCGAAGAGCCAATAAGTACCCGCTTTTTTTCGCCGTAAGCATTTGTATCTTATCCCTGCTGAGTCATTATCTGTACCTCGTCTTCCTCAGAGAGTTTCTCTACGTGTTTCCGGTATCGCTGGACATTAGTGCAGGGATCTTGTTTGACACGCCCAGGGTCCTAGGGTTTGCCATCTTTCTGTTGAGTAGTGTCGCATTTCTCTCCATCATCCATTACCTCTCAGGAATTTTTGCCAAACTTCGGGTGGAGAGGTGGCCGCTGTTCTTAATCATCGCGATCACCTCCATTCTTTTCGTTGCTCTTCCGATACAAAACAAGTTCTACATCATCGTACCCCATACGGTGATTTGGGGCATCATCTACCAATACGATCTGAGTAAAAACCTGATTAGACTTTCGTACATCACGTTTTTCTACATCATCGTCATCATCGCGCTGGCGAGCTTCACGGCGGCCACCGCGATCTACAAAGATTTTGAACGAAAAGAAGTGGCGCGGAAGCAATCCTTTGCGACGCAAATGCTCACCCCACGTGACGCAACCGCAGAGTGGAACCTCAATAAGGTTCGTGAAAACATACAGGCCGATGCGACCATCCGCACCAGATTCCTCAGCGATCGTTTGTCGAAAGAAGAGGTGAGGATCAAAATTGATCGACAATATCTGACCTCATACTTTGACCGATACGAGGCAACCGTATCCTTCTTCGACAAAAACCTGAAACAGTTGGAAGGGGAAGATCTTGGCAATGCGGGAGATTTCCTGGCAGCTGCGGAGGAATCTGCCACGGAGTACCCTGGTTTGTATTTCATTGAGAACTGGGAGAACCTCGGCCGTAGCAAGTACATCGTCTGGATTCCCATGGGTCCGCCCGATGAGTTGCTTGGGGGTATCATCATCGAATTGATGCTCAAGAAACTTATTCCCAATTCCGTGTACCCCGCGCTGCTTTCTGAAGAACCCGAGCGCAATGAGGATTTTGATTTCGCGCTATTTCGGGAGGGTTCTCTCATCTACTCCAAGGGAGACTATTCCTTTGATGTCTTTTCCAGCCCTCAGCGCTGGCAGCGACTACTCAAGTCAGAGGAAGGAATAGAGGTTGGCGGCTATCACTTACTGGCCCGAATGGAGGATAGTGCGATCATGGTCGTGGTCTCACCGGTTTATCCCCAAAGGGCGCAATTGGCCAACCTGTGCTTCCAGTTTCTGATCCTCCTGTGCTTTGTGGGGATCTCATTATTTATTCTTCGCAGCATTTTCCCAACTAGAGCGCTCAATTTGGCCAATCGGATTCAACTGTATCTGGGGATTTCCTTTGTCCTGCCCTTGTTGATCGTCAGCGCGGTGATCCTCAATCTCCTCAACTCCTCTTACCGAGACGAAATCATTCGAAACTATCAGAAAAGGGCGATCACTGTCTCCGATAACATATATCGCGACCTGGCCCTCTTCGAACAAAACATCATCAATAGGTCCGACCTTTTCGTTAAGATTGGCGACGCGTCTCGATTTACTCAATCAGACCTCAACCTCTACAACGTCAACGGATCTCTGACCGTGACCAGCCAACCTGATATCTACACAAACCAGCTGGTGTCTCGCAGGATCAACCCCTTGGGTTTCCTGGCGATCGAGGAGGACCCCGAGAAGGCGATCGTCCTAGAGGAATCCGTCGGTAAGCTCAACTTTAAGAGTGTGTACCAAGGGGTGGTGGATCGGCACAATGGCACCTTGTTAGGCATCATTTCTATGCCTTTCTTCGACTCCAAAAATCACCTCAACCGACAGCAGATTGAGGTGTTTGGTAACCTGGTCATGGTCTTTACCATTATCTTCCTCTCTAGTGTCGTGATTGGGTACCTGGTCCTTCGCAACATTACCAAACCCATCACTACCTTGAGTGCCCGACTGCGACAGACTAACTTCGAGCATCAAAACGAACCCATCCAATACAAAGGCGGGGATGAGATTGGCCAGCTGGTTGATGAGTACAATCGCATGCTGATGAAACTGGAGGCAAGCAAGGAGGCATTGGCGCAAAGCCAAAAGGAAACCGCCTGGAAGGAGATCGCACGCCAAGTGGCGCACGAGATCAAGAATCCCCTGACGCCTATGCGCCTAAAGATCCAGCAGTTGATGCGCAATATGAAGTCGGAGGAGATGGGATACAATGTGCTGGGATCGCTGATCTCCCAGATCGATACCTTATCAGAGATCGCCGATTCTTTCTCGGCATTTGCCAAAATGCCAGCGCCAAACAACGAAATTGTCGGCTTCAGTGAATTAACAACCGAGGTTTGTTCGTTATATTCGACCGAGGACGTAGCCATTAGCTGCGACATCGACCAGGGTCTTAATGTCTATGCAGATCCCAACATTCTGGGAAGAGTGCTGAATAACCTGGTAATCAACGGAATCCAAGCCGTAAAGGACAGAAAAGCTCATTTGCAGGTCGGTTTGACTCGCAATAGAGGGAAAGTTATTCTGAAAGTGACCGATAATGGTTTGGGTATCCCGGAGGAGTTGCGGCATAAGGTATTTACCCCGTATTTTAGTACCAAAGAAAAAGGCAGCGGTATTGGTTTGGCAATCGCTAAGAAAGGTATCGAGCAGGCCGGCGGCAGCATTTGGTTCGATACAGAGGAGGGGAAGGGTACCACTTTTACGGTCATCCTTCCTGAGGCTGGTACTCCTTACCGCTAGCTGGGCGCTGACGCAAAGCTCCGTCGCGCAATCTAACTTGCGCTGCAGAAGTATTGAGGCTTCCGACGTGCCCGTGTCCTTGGATACCCTGTTGGTAGATCCTGCCAGCATCAAACTCACTCCGGCAGTCCCTTTTACCTTTGATCCGGCCAGCCGCAACCTTGTGCTTTCTGCACCGAGCGATGGACCGATAGAAGTGTGCTACCGGATCATGTCTCCCTTACTGACCCAACCTACCTTCAATCGAGACCTGCGCTACTATGCAACCGGTAGGTACGCCCGCCCGACCATCAACCAAAAACGGAGTGACTTACTCATGGCTGAGGACGCTCTGTTTGCCACACCCGGCTTATACAAGTCCGGATCGATTACCCGGGGCGTTACGGTAGGCAACCGACAAAGTCTATTCGTCAACTCCAATCTGAACCTGCAACTGGACGGCCAGCTCACTGATAATCTATTCTTGAGCGCTGTCATCACCGATCAGAACATTCCGTATCAGCCGGAAGGCAATACGCAGCAGCTCAGGGACTTTGACAATGTTTTCATTAAGCTTTACAACCAGGACTTTGATCTGATCCTTGGCGACGTGGTCCTGACAAATCCGATCAGCGACAGCTACTTTCTCAGGTACTACAAAAACGTGCAAGGCGGACGTGCGGCTTATCGCTCCAATATCGGAAAGTGGAAAAGTGAATCGACGGTGGGAGCGAGCGCGGCCAAAGGTCGATTCGCATCGATTCAGATTGAGCCTATTGAGGGAGTGCAAGGTCCCTATCGTTTGCGTGGCCCAGAGGGCGAGCGCTTCATCATTGTGTTGGCCAATTCGGAGAAAGTATACATCGACGGAGAGCTGTTGCGTAGAGGCTTCAACGACGACTACGTGATCGACTACAACCTGGGTGAGGTGATATTCAATAACAACGTGGTGATCACGCGTTTCACCCGAATCCGCATTGACTTTGAATTCATCGAGCAAAACTATGCCCGCTCCAATTTGGCCTTTAGCCAGGAGTTCTCCACCAAAGATCACGAAGTGTACCTGTCTTACTACCGTGAGCGAGACAATCGCAATAACCCCCTGAACGGTCCCTTGTCTGAGAGCGCTATTGAGAGTTTGCAAGCGCTTGGTGATCAACCGGGGCCGATTTTCGTCGATGGTGCGGACTCAGTCCGGTTTACCGCGGAGCGCATTCTGTATCGCAAGCTGGATACGCTAGTAGAAGGTAGGCCCTATGAAGTCTTCGAGTTTTCGACGGATCCTGAAGCCGCCTTTTTTGATGTGCGCTTTACCGAGGTAGGATTCAATGGGGGCGACTACATCATTGCTAGCGGCACGAGCAACGGACGCATCTACGAATGGGTGGCCCCAGACCGGGGTGTGCCTCAGGGAAACTTTGCGCCCGTCGTACAGTTGGCCGCACCCAATCATCGCCAAATGGTGGTCGCCGGCAGCCGGTCGAGGGTTGGTAGGCTACATTTCGAGCAGGAGGTAGCACTCTCTGACCATGACAACAATCTATTCAGCGAGCTGGACTCCGAGGATGATATCGGTGTCTCATGGAAGGGTGCGCTGGGTTACGATTCGCTGGCCTCCCTCGGGAGATATCAGCTTTCCGTTTTGGGGGATTTCGAGTTCAAT
>JBCCXG010000407.1:0-5981 GCA_039191945.1 Bacteroidota bacterium | reverse complement strand
TTCGCTTACACGGACAGTATAGGACCCCTGTACGGTTCCCCAAGTGACATTGATGGTACTCGCATTCAAAGCAGAATAGGTTGTGATGGCCCCTGCCTCATCGATGGTCCCGCCAACCACCTCCCAATTGTAAGTGCTACCAACGGTCGGTGTAGCAATCGAGTAAGACACCGTCTCCCCGATGCAGGGGGTCGGATCACCGCTATTAATGGCATCAGGTACCGCAGGCGTGCAGGGGTCGCTGTCTGCGAGGGCGTAGTCCCCTGGAATCGTGGATAGCGTGCCTCTTCGGGCAGTTGTAGAGGATAGATTGGGCGGCAGATGACCCCCGTCCGCTATCCAAGGATTCAAATTGTCAGGTCTGGCGACGATCCGCGTGTCAGTATCAAAAGTAAAAGCACTAAAGCCTTCGGCTCGAAGGTCCAAGTCAAATTGAGAAGAGGCGAATCCGTTATCTACGGCGATGGACCAAAAACCATCAGAAAAGGGATTGTTCAAAGTAAAGCCCGAGTCATCTATCGGAAAACCTCCCGTACCGGGGCTTGCGCTGCTGAACGATGCAATCAAGGTTCCACTGGTCAGTGAGGCGAAGTTCACGGTGACATTGCGGTGATCTCCCGCCGCCGTCCCAATCGGGAAAAGGTAGTCCGTTCCCGGAGCAACCGCCCACCGCTCCATGTTTCCGACGATCAATCCATCTGTATAGGTCAAGGTCCCCGGGTTTGTCACATCTGTCCCAAGGACGATGCGAGACCCACCAGTGACGACAGTACCTGAGATCATATTCAGGCTATTCGTCAGATTGATATTGTCATTGAGATGGATGGTTCCTCCCGTTTTATTCAGCTCCAAGTCATAAAAATCTTCTACCAGGTTATTACTAATGGTTTGATCATTGCCGCCGCTGAAAATTACCGTTCCTTCCCGTTCATTGAAGAATCCTGAGCTGGTCCAATCCCCCTGTACCTCTAATCGGTAGTTGCTTGCCGTGACATTCAGCTCACTGGTGATATTGATATTGCCCTGGACCAGCAAGTCTGCTCCTAGTGATTTGGTACCCGTACCCTCGATACTCAGGTTGTGAAAAGTATTGTTGATAGGCGTACGCAGTGTTTGATCCCCACCGGCGTAAGAGACCGTATTGCCGGGTGCCAAAGCGGAGAATGTTCCCCGAGCACCATCATTGGTAAATAGGGTATTCCTGACCACTAGGGTCGAGTTCTCATCATTGACCCAGACCGTACCATTTCCTCCGGTGCGTACATCACTTCTCAAGTTAATGCTCCCCTGGTTGGTCACCGTGATGTTGTCATCAATGGTAAAACGATTGGTGCCTCCCGTCCAGTTGAGGTCCGATCCTGCCAAAATGGTTTTGTTTCCCCCGCTGATTCGGGTACGCCAATCGGACTCCACAGACCCCGTCCCTGAAATGGTCCTGTTCGCCCCGGATAAAATGAGGCGGTCTGTGTTGCCCCCATTCCCCACGATAGATCCATTCACCACCAAATTTCCTGTGACGGTCAATACTCGACCGGCCAGATTGAGGGTTGCGCCTTCATCTACTGTAAGATTGACAACGGTAGGGTCTATGTTCAGGGTGACTGTATGTCCGGTCGCAACCCTGGCACTTTGGGTGTTCGCCGGCGGTTGCCCTGTAGACCAGTTACCTCCGTTATTCCAATTGCCAGTGCCCAACGAAACCACCTCCTCAAAGACACCAACACTGAGGACTACTGGGTCCGGAGCAGCACAGCCACCAGGACTCGTCGCATCTACCTGTAAGGTATAGGTGCCGCCTACGCCTCCCCAATCAATGGTCACGTTGGACCCGGTACTGCCCCCATTGAAAGCACCGCCACCCGTCAGCGACCAGTTGTACGTGTAACCCGCATTGCTTTCGATGGAATACCCTTCTGAAGTGCTGGCCGGAACGGTGACGGACCCGGCAATGGCGGATGTAGGAAGGGGATTGACATTGACATCCAGACTGATCGCGTCTCCTTCACCGCAACCTACGGCCGTCTCGCTCACTTCCACGCGATAATTACCTGGAGTAGTCCCCCAATCGATCTCGATGGATGAATCGACACCTGAGTACGTGACCGTACCACCGCCATCGACAATAGTCCCACCCGTCACACTCCAATGATAGGTGCTGGTCCCATTGGGCGTCTGTATACTATAGGTGACTCGCTCCCCACCACAAGGGTTAGCGTCCGTGGTATTGATCGCGTCGGGCACCGAGGGTGTGCATGGGTCATTGTCCGCGAAGGCGTATTGTCCGTTCAACGCAGCCACCCCTGTCCGATTCGCAATGGACCCTGGCACATTAGCCGCAGCGTGTGTGCCTCTGACGCCCCAGGCTACAGCGGAGGTGCTCCGACTGATGATGCGTGTGTCTGCATCCACGGTGAAAGAGGTGAAATTGTCACCCGTAAAGGCAAGACTTGCGCTGGTCGTTGATAATCCATTAGCTGTCGTCAGTTGCCAATAGCCCTCTGAGAATACATTGGTTAAGGAAAAGCCCGCGTCATCGACGGGTAGTCCGCCCGATCCTGGATTGGTCGTCGCAAAGGATGCGATAACGGTTCCTCCGTTGATGTTGTCGAAGTTGATCCTAAGGTTCCGGTCTTCCGAAAACGTAGAGCCCAAGGGGAAATCGATGTCGATGGCCGCAGCATTTATCCAACGCTGAAAGTTGCCATCAATCGTACCTGAGGTGTAAGACAACGTGCCGGTATTGGCCTTACTCGTTCCTAAGGTCAGCACTTGGCTGCCAGTGGATACATCGCCAGTTATCATTTCAAGCACGTTGCTTACGACGACGTCACCACCGAGTACTACACGACCTGATGGCTTTTGAATATCCAAATCGTAAAACAATTCACCTAGCGCATTACTGATGGTCTGGTCATCGTCTCTTACAAGTCGGACCGTACCATTCCGCTCGTTGAAGAACCCTTCATTCGACCAATGACCATGCAATGTGATCTGATAGTTGCTAGCCGTGACGTTCAGTTCGCTGGAAATAGATAGATCACCCAACAACTCCAGCGCAGCACCCATCGATTTGGTACCTGTTCCCGCCAGGGTCAGACTATGATGTTGATTGCCAATAGGTGTTCTGAGCGTTTGATCTCCACCGGAATAAACTACTGTGTTACCTTCAGAATTGGCGATGAAATTTCCCCTTGCCCCATCATTAGTGAAGAATGTATTGCGGATCGTCAATGTAGAATTCTCCTGGTTGATCCATGTGGTACCATTACCACCGGTTCTGACATCGTTTCTCAAGCTGATGCTACCGTAGTTGGTAATCGTCAAATTATCGTCAATAGTGAACCGATTGGTTCCTCCTGTCCAGGTAATATTGGCATCTGACAACACGATTTTGTTGCCACCAGTGATCCGAGTACGCCAATCGGACTCCACGGTCCCTGTTCCAGAAATACTTCGATCAGCACCGGAGAGAATCAGCCGCTCAGTGTTGCCGCCATTTCCGATGATCGCACCATCCACGACGAGATCTCCCCTCACCGTGAGCACACGGTTGGATAGGTTCAAGGTCGCACCTGCTTCAACGGTTAGGTTGATAATGCTCGCGTCTACGTTTAAGGTGACCGTATGGCCGGTAGCGATACGCACATTGTCCGTGGTCTCTGGGCGCGCACCTCCCGCCCAGGTCGCATTGTTGTTCCAATTGCCGGTAGTCTGAGAAACGACTTCATCAAAAACCACAACTTCGCTGGTGACCAAAGCCGCATTACCACAAGCACCAGTGCTTGTTGCCAAGGCAGTGATTCGATACGTCCCCGCCGTACCTCCCCAATCCACGGAGGCCATGCCACTCGCATCTTCTGAGAGCGTGCCTCCGCCATCTGGCAGGTCCCAATCGTAAGTATATCCGGTGGTTTCTATGACTGCGTAGGAGCTTCCCAAAGTCCCGGTTGCGACGGACGTAGCGCCTGTGATCTCGGAGGTCGCCAATGGGTTCACATCAATCGCAAGTAGCTCAGGAAACCCTTCTCCGCAAGTGGGGCTAGTCTCTGAAACCCGTAACTCATAGGTACCTCCCGTACTTCCCCAGGTAACGGTGATATTATTGTCATCGAGTGCCGTATAGGTCGTAGCTCCACCGGCATCGTCTATGGTACCACCTACCACCTCCCAATTGTAGGTATTTCCGGCGTTTAAGGTCACCGAGTAGCTTTGTGAGGCGTTGGTGCAAATGACCGCTCCTGTTGCCGGGGTAATGGCAGACGTCACGGGAAGCGTGCAGCTGTTGGTAGAAGCGATGGCAAAATCACCATTCGTTAGCGAGACCTCCGTGCGGTTCACAACGACACCAGCAGCAGCTGAGTGATTGCCATTCGTCTCCCAAGCCTGGGTGCTATTCACCCTGCTGAGGACCCGAGAGTTGGCATCGATCGTCTGACTGGTAAATCCATTAGCCGTAAGGCTGAGGTCAAAGTCATTTCCAATGAGGCCGTCCCCATCCTTGAGCGACCAAAAGCCCTCGGCGAAGTTGTTGTAAACGGTAGTTCCATTGTCGTCCAAAGCAAGCCCCGCATTTCCCGGGCTACTGGGGTGAAAGCTTGCCGTGAGAGAACCCGCCGTCAATGAAGTGAAATTTACCCGAAGGTTTCTACTCTCAGTCGCAGTACCCAACGGGAAGTCAAAGTTCGTGGCCGATGTCGTGATCCATCGCCGGAAGCTACCCAGTATGTAGCCTGACGTATAATTAAATGTTCCAACATTGCCAGTGCCCGTTCCTAGCGTCAGTACATTATCCCCGGTATTGACATTTCCCGCGGTCATATCGAGCGTATTGTCCACTACGACATCATCCGCTAGCACCAGGGCGCCTGACGACTTATTGACCGTCAGATCGTAGAAGGTCTCACCCAGGTTGTTGGTAAAGGTCTGATCTCCGGCGCCAGTGAGCGTGACAGTACCATTTTGTTCGTTGAAGCGACCGGTACTGGTCCAATCTCCTGATAAATTGATATCGTAGTTGCTGCCGGTCGCATTGAGCTCACTACTTATAAATATGTTTCCATTGACGGTGAGGGCTGCCGGCATTGACTTGGTCCCAGTACCTGCTGCGGTCAAGTTGTGATAAGTATTGCCAGTGGTGGAACGAATGGTCTGGTCTCCACCCCCGTAAATCACGGTGTTGCCGGCCGCTGAAGCAGTAAATATTCCTCGGTTGCCATCATTTGTGAGCATGGTATTGTTGATGGAAACGGTCGAATTGGCACCTTGGACCCAGGTCGTATTGTTTCCTCCGCTGCGAATCTCATTTCGGATCGAAATTGCACCATTGTTGGTGATAGTGATATTATCATCAATCGTGAACCGATTGGTACCTCCACTCCAGGAGAGATCGGAGCCAGCAAGGATTTCTTTGTCTCCGCCAGAGACCCGCGTACGCCACGCGGATTCGACCTGCCCCGTACCAGAAATTGTGGTACCTGCGCCGGAGAGCACCAACCGTTCGGTATTGCCATCGTTTCCGATGATCTCCCCATTTACCGTGATGTTGCCGGTGACCGTAAGTATCTGACCCGCCAAGTTGAGGATGGCTCCTTCTTCCACAATCAGGTTATTGATCGTGGCGTTGACGTTCATATTGATGGTAGCTCCACTGGCGATCGTGACATTGTCACCTACAACCGGGCGTACCCCACCCACCCATGAGGCGTTGTTGTTCCAATTGCCCGTGAGAACGTTGGAAGTGATGTCAGCACCAAATGCGGAAATAGAAAAGCATAGCAATAGATGGAAGAAGAAGATCTTTCGACCATCTACACGTGTCTTACCCGCTGTTCTGTCCTTCGGAGAACTCAATATTTCTTGTTGCGCAACCAAGTGAATACCTATTAATGTGTGATGAATCGGATCTTGCTTTATCCTCTTCATCGGTGCCGGAACTAAGCTTATCTGTCCAATCTACTAAACCGTTATACGTAGATTAGAAC
>JBCCXG010000406.1:0-5989 GCA_039191945.1 Bacteroidota bacterium | reverse complement strand
GGGATTTTGTCACTGGTACTTGCCATCCTCCTAGTTGTTTTACTCCTTCCTCAGTTGAACGAAATCACCGGAAAGCACTTGGCACTCAGTATTGATCAAAAGGGATTTCTGTGTTTGGGTGGGATTGGATTGCTAACCGGCCTTGTTTCCGGTATTTATCCCTCATTCTACTTGTCACGTTTTCGTCCCGCTGCAGTCCTCAAAGGAAAGATCGATGCGTCTCTCAGCGAACTCTTGGTCCGAAAGGGGTTGGTGATCTTTCAATTTGTAGTTTCAATGATTTTCATCGCCGGAGTCATGGTGGTGACAAGGCAGATGGAATTCATCCAAAACAAGAACCTTGGCTATAGCAGAAGCCATGTCATTTCTTTTCCATGGAAAGGAAATGTCGCTAACCGATCGGATGACCGAAAATCCGATCAAAGCTTCTTCACCTTTCTGTCGAACCTGAGGAATATTCCCGGAGTCGTCGCAGTCTCGAATATGTCCGGCAATATCTTGAATGAGATATATGGTCAAACTGATGTTTCCTGGAGAGGAGAAGATGCTGACAAGGCCTTTCTTTTTCAATCACCGGTAGTTGGCTACGACTTCATGAAAACACTCGAAATAGAGGTCATAGCTGGCCGGGCTTTTTCGAGAGAGCGCCAGGACGACTATTCAAAAATCATACTGAATGAAGCGGCGGTCAAAAAAATGGGCCTCGAAGACCCGGTGGGTGAAACCATTGGAATGAACGGCACCAGTGAGATTGTGGGTGTCGTCAAGGATTTCAATTACGGGTCTCTGCATGACAAAATCGAACCACTGATCTTTCGTTTTGACCCTCGGGGAAGAAACGTGATCCTCAAAATCGTACAGGGATCTGAAAGGGTCGCGATTGAGCAGATCAAGAACACGTACGAAGAATTTCTACCGGGATATGTTTTTGAGTATGCTTTTATGGATGACGAATACCAGGCACTTTACGAATCTGAGAACAGAATCGCCCATTTGTCTCGCTACTCCTCGGGCATGGCCATTATCATTTCATGTTTGGGTCTATTGGGGCTGGTCCATTTTACTGTTCAGGCGAGGTTAAGAGAGATAGGTATTAGAAAGGTTTTGGGGTCCAATGTTTCACAAATCGTCTGGATGCTCGTGAGAAATCTTTCGAAAACAGTGATCTACGCGATCATAGTCGGACTGCCTATTGGCTATCTGATTATGAACGTTTGGTTGGACCAGTTTGCCTACAGCATTGAGCTAGGATGGGAGCTTTTCCTCGTTGCGGGTCTATGCACTCTGTTGATTGCGTGGATTACGGTAAGTGTTCAAACCATCAAAGCGGCGCTGATCAATCCAGTGAACTTCCTTCGGAATGAGTAAACTTCCATCCATAGCACCCCCTCGCTGGCCGCTGCGCCTGCTCCGCCGTGCACTCAACCCCAACTATTTGGAAGAGCTCGAGGGTGACCTCGAGGAACGCTTCTATGAAAATCTAGGGAAGCATGGCCCTAAGAAAGCAAGAAGACGCCATATCTGGGGAGTGATCAAATTATTACGTCCAGCCTTGCTCCGGAACCTCAGTGGTGATGTTCGATTAAATCAATACGGTATGTTAAGAAACTACTTCAAAGTAACCTGGCGAAACCTCGCAAAGCAGAAACTGTATGCGTCCATCAATATCGGTGGCTTGGCCCTCGGACTGACCTGCTTTCTCTTGGTCTTCCTCTACGTCCAACACGAGCTGTCTTTTGACCAGTTTTATCGCAATTCGGACGAGATCTACCGGGTTTTCATCAAACAACCCACGAATTACTCTCAAGGCACTGATCGCTATGCTTCGACTCCGGCAGCATTGCCGTCGGTACTGATGGCAGAGTATCCAAAGGTGAAGTTTGCCACTTCCGTAGCGGCGCCGTCACTCTTGCTGGAAGTGAACGAATCGGAAAGCTACCTGGAAAAGGCCCTCATGGCGGATGAGAACTACTTCCGGGTGTTTGAGCACGAATTCATTCAGGGCAATCCAGAGTCGGCTTTGAGCACTACCGACGGGATCGTGTTGACAGAGTCTCTTGCTGCAAAGCTCTTTGGAGAAGAGGATCCCATGGGAAAGCGAATCACCTTTTCGAGGTATGAAGCTTATGTCACCGGGGTGATCAAGGACCTGCCGACGACCTCCTCTTTAAGCTATAGTTGCCTGATCAATATTCGGTTGAGTGCTTATTACCGGGAGGAAGTGGTGAAAGATCAATGGAATGGCAACTCCTACCGGACCTTTCTCAGTCTCGAGAAGGGCACTGACGTACGTGCCTTTGAGGAGCAGATACAGCAAGTGGTAGCCGACCGATGGCTGCCTCAGGATCAAATCCCAACAGAATATCTGGTCAGCCCGCTTTCCGATTTGCACTTGCAATTGGACGTCAACGAGGATTTCGCCCTGAAGGGCAACCCAACGCAACTCGTACTCTTTTCGGTGATATCCATTCTTGTGCTGGTACTGGCTTGTGTGAACTACATGAACCTGGCCATCGCGCGATCGATCGCCAGGGCGAAAGAGGTGGGTATGCGCAAAGTGCTCGGAGCCTCCAAAGGCCAATTGACGACTCAATTTCTACTGGAGTCAGTCACCTTCGCCATGATCGCATTGGTCATCGCGCTCATTGCAGTGCCTCTACTGTTGCCGGTTTTGGGACACTTAATGGATCGTACGATCCACCTTCAGATGGAAGAGCATTGGTACCTTCTTCCCATACTAGTCGGAGTGGTCTTAACCGTGGGTTTGCTGTCCGGCAGCCATCCGGCATTTTTCATGTCTTCCTTGCCTCCGATAAAAGCCATTTTTGGGAAACTGGGCAACCGGTTGACAGGACAAAAATTGCAGCGTATCCTGATCGCTTGCCAATATGCGATCTCGATGATTATGGCCATCTGCAGCTTAGTGATCTACTATCAGTTTCAATTCATTGGGAGCAAGGAACTTGGATTCAATCGCGATCAGATTCTCACATTTCCGGTGCGGGGCAAAGCGATTCGGGAGAAGATCGATGTATTGAAGAATGACTGGAAGAGTCATCCCAACATCCTGGGTGTCACGACTTCCAATGAACTGCCGACAGATGTGGGATCCTCCACGTTTCTTCGTGATGACCAGACGGGAGGTCAGATTTATCGATTGAGAACAGACTACAACTTCTTGGAAGTGTTCGAGATGGAGTTGGTCGCCGGACGAAATTTTTCGCCGCAGTACGCTCAGGACAAGGAAAAGAATTACATCATCAATGAAACAGCCGCCAAAGCCCTCGGTTGGACCGCTGAAGAAGCCATTGGCCGTCAATTCACTAACGAAGGGGGAGAAACAAAAACCGTCGTCGGTGTGGTAAGGGATTTTCACATGCAATCCATGCATCAGCCGATCGCTCCCCTCATGATCCAGGTCAGGGGAGATCTCAACCATATCTCAATCAAGATTCGGCCTGAGAATATCGGTGAGACCATCAGCTATCTTCAGGAGACCATTGAACAGATCTCATCCTACCCACTTGAATACCGGTTTTTGGATGATCACTTCAATTCGCTCTATCAATTTGAAAGGCAACAAGGCGAACTCATTGGGATCTTCACCCTGCTGGCGATTGTGATCGCCTGTTTGGGACTCTTTGGTCTTGCCGCCTTCAATGTGCGTCAGCGAATGAAGGAAATCGGTATCCGAAAGGTGCTTGGTGCTTCGATCGAAAGCATCGTCGTTACGTTCAGCAAGAGCTTTATGATCCTTGTACTGTTTGGGTTTTTTGTGGCTGTCCCTGTGGGATGGTATTTGGTCAGTTTATGGTTAGATGACTTTGCTTACCGGATCGAGGTGGAATGGTGGATGTTCGTGGCCGCAGGTCTAGGTGCGACCATCATTGCTTTGTTGACCATTAGCTCGCAATCGATCAAGGCGTCTTTGGTCAACCCCGTAGAATGCTTACGCGATGAATGATCCATCGACCCCGCCCCCTCCACGATGGCCCAACCATCTGCTCCGCCGCATGCTGAATCCCAAGTATCGGGAGGAGCTGGAAGGAGATTTGGAAGAGCGGTTTCATGACAATGTAAAAAAATTCGGGTGGGTGAGGGCCAGACACCGACACATATGGAGGGCGATCAAGCTGCTGCGTCCCGCCCTGGTGAAGCAACTCAGCGGTTCTCTACGAATAAATCAATATGGTATGTTGAAGCATTATTTGAAAGCAGGTTACAGAAGTCTCATTCGTGACCGGGTCCACGCCATGATCAACTTGCTCGGCCTTGCTGTGGGTATGGGTGTCTGTCTGGTCATTTTTCAATATGTCTACTTGGAGCTCAGCTACGATCAGTTTCATGAAGACCATGAGAACATCTACAGCGTGGTGATCAAAGAGTCCAATAGCAATACGCAAGAAACCTACCCGGATGGCATTGGCTGGGGTTTTGGATTGGCAGCGCTTGATGAGGTGCCGGAAGTGCAGGCGATGGTAAGAAAAGCACGTGTCAATCGTACGGCCACGGTGACCAATGCCTCCAATAAACGCGTTTTTTATGAGGAGGTGAACAACCTGCTTTTCGAGGATCCTACCTTCTTTCAGGTTTTTAATTTTCCACTGCTTCAGGGGCATCCACCGACCATTTTCGATGATGAGTACAGCATCGTCATCACCGCCAGTACGGCTCGTAAGTACTTTGGTGATACAGATCCTATGGGTCAGTTGCTGACAATCAGCGGGCCACCCGCGCCAGGCGACTATCGGGTGACAGGCGTGCTGGCGGACCTGCCCGTCAATAGCCACCTGCAGTTTGAATTTTTGATGCCCATTGCCTCCTACATCGAGCATGGGTGGGGAGGTGCAGTCAAGAGGCAGAACAATTGGACAGGTTTCGAGGTCGTCAATTACCTCAAGACCGAATCGGGCGCCGACCCCGAGTCCGTGAAGATCAAGCTTAACGAGCTCATTGCCCGCAATACACCGGGAGAAGCAATCAAAAAGGAGGTCATCCTGCAGCCCATCGCCGACATCCATTTGGGATCCAATGATTTTTCTTACCCGGGGCATATCAACGAAACCGGCAGCTTGCAAAACATCACGATCTTCTCGGTTGTGGCGCTCTTCATATTGCTCATTGCATGGACGAATTACATTAACCTCGCCATCGCACAATCCCTGAAAAGGCGCAAGGAAGTGGGCATTCGCAAGGCCATGGGCGCCTACCGCAAGCAGCTGGTGGGACAATTCCTGCTGGAATCCGTACTCATCAATTTTCTGGCTGGGCTTTTGGCCATTGGGATTGGATTTTTGCTGCTTCCGGTCCTAGGCCTATTTATCGACAAAGAACTGGGAATAACATTGGTTTATTTGCCCAGTTTCTGGTTGGGTTTTATCGCGGTTCTACTGTTGGGTTCGGTCATATCAGGACTGTATCCTGCCTTCGTGCTGTCCCGCTTTCGGCCGATCAATGCCCTCAAGGAACGGTCTACTCGCGGTAAGTTGGGCTTGCGGCAAGGGCTCATTGTCTTCCAGTTTTTGACGTCACTTTTGTTGATCTCTGCCACTTACCTGGTGTATCGGCAAACGGCCTTTATGAAAGACCAGGAGCTCGGGATGGACTTCGATCGGATCCTAGTTGTCGAGGGTCCTCGGGTAGTCAGTAGCCGCGAGAACGGGCTCGCCCAGTTCCAAGTATTCCGTGACGAGCTGCCCACTCACCATGCGGTGGAGTCGGTTGCCGGGTCGCTCTATGCACCAGGACAGTTCAGCACCGGAGGCTTACGTAGGGATTTGAATACGCCCGAGAGCGAAGCGCCACACTGCAGAGGCTTCTACGCTACCTTGAACTTTGAGCAAACCTACGGGCTCGAGTTTCTAGCTGGCGGTCCCTTCACCCCAGCGATGGTCGAATTTGATGAATCCCGTTGCTTCCTGAATGAGGCGGCCCTGACTGTGTATGGCTTCGACTCACCAGAAGAAGCCATCAATGCTAAACTGTACCG
>JBCCXG010000405.1:0-6001 GCA_039191945.1 Bacteroidota bacterium | reverse complement strand
GTGGGTTGATCTGCTGTTTCATCGCGTTCAACTCGGCTTTCAGCTTTTCCGACTCCAGTACTGACTTTTCCAGTCTCAAGACTTGTCGCTGTTTACTGACTCTTAGCGCATGTTGGATCATGTTGATAATGGAGATAGCCGTCGCCATCCTGAATAACATTGTCCACAAGCTCACCGGTACTGCAGGTTGAATGTTTTCGCTTACCAAGAGTTTGATCAATAGCACAAGCACCACTAGCAACAGGACATTCAATCCAGCAATGAGAAGTGGCTTCGTCTTTCCCGGCTTTAGGCGATTAAAAGCATACTGATTGACATACCATACCAGCAGGAAAAAGGAAGCCGTCGTGAGGTAGGAGCCCAGGAGTGACCACCAGGTCGCTTCAGGCAGCGTCTCCGTATTATTAATAAGACCGAGCACAGGGAAACCAAAAGCCAGAATGAACGGCAAGTACTTTTCTGTTTTTGTCATCTTGATTTTCAGGTAGAACCGTGAAGTAATACCGCACAGCTGATTTCAGGAAGCTTTTACTGGTTAAAACTGACGAATCTACAACTGAGGCCTCCTAAGATGTAATGATCCTTCCCAGCAGTGGGAATGTCACGACTGTGCCGCCTCCTCTTACGCTAAGGTGCCTGGGCACCGCCTTGGGCTGCTTCAACCCTGCTTATCAACGCTTGGGGTGGTTTCCGCTGAGAGTTTCTCCGGGTCCTCCGTTTCATCGACCAGCATATTCGAAAACAAAAACCATACACTATCATGCGTATTTCAAAGTCTTTGCTGATCACCTGCGGACTGGGGATGATTTGCTTCTCTGTCAAAGGTCAGATTCCCGGTCCCAAGGTCACGATCAACACATTTGCTACCCTTCCGAGCAGCTTCTCGGATACCATTGGCCAGTATGCGACACAGCGCGCCAACATCGGTTTCAGTGTCCCGGTATACCGCAAGATGTTGGCCAGCAAGGGTGAAAGTCCTTCTGTTTTCCTGGCATTTCTCAATGGTGAGTTTGAAATACAAAGGCGTGAAATTGGCCCCTTCGACGACGAGCGACTGTTTATCACCCCTTGGGTCGGCACCACCATGCTCTACTCCAATGGTGAAAAGAGTACTTTCATCAGCAACATTCGGGTGCGCTGGCGGGAGGACGAATTTACCGACTCGAACCCGAAACTGTTTCCTGACGCCGCAGTGATTTGGAAGTACCAAAAGAACGAGCAGTGGAGCTACACGGCGGGTCTGGCGTACACCTATGCCTTCGGAGCTGGATTCCCCGTACCCATGTTAGGATTCAGCAAATCCTTTCGAAACGATGGACAGCTGACTGTGATCCTACCGCTCTCCGTGAGTTACCAAAAACGCACAAAACACGACCACACCTATCAACTATTTTTGAGGCCCAATGGGGACGTCGCCCGGTTTGGAAACAACGATGTCTTTTCAGAGCATGAAGACGACGACTTGCTGATTCGCGAAAGAGGCATGCAACTTGGTGCGAGCTACTCCTTCCCCCTGGGTCCTTTACAAATCGAACCAGAGGTGGGGTTATTGACGAACCAAAACTTGTCCTTTGCTTCATCGGATAGTAACCTGTTCAATCCTGCAGAAATCTATAGCAGCGGCATCCAATCAACGATGTACGGCGCGCTCAAATTGACTTTTAACATCAACCGAAAGGGTGCAAGACCTAACGATTCATCACTCAATGATCAGTCCATTGGGTTTTGAGTGTCAGTTGCAATGGAGCGGCTTCAGCTTTCGATTGAGCGGCTTCTGCATGTAAAAGCCGGCTCACGGCAGCCATGGGTCGTTAATTCGCACAGATATCACATTAAAAAATCTATTCACATGTATCGAGTTCTTATTGGTTTTATGACACTTTCAAGCCTTCCGCTTTTGACACAAGCGCAGGCAGGCATTGAGGGAATCTGGCTGACACAGGAAGGTAACAGCAAGGTGGAAATTTATGAGGAGGGCGACCGCTACTACGGCAAGATCGTTTGGATGGCGCGGACAACCGACAAAAAAGGAAACACGCTCACGGATAAAAATAATCCTGACAAAAGCCTGAGAGACCGACCCCTCATGGGATTGGAAATGCTGAGCAACATCAAATACGATGGCAACCGCGCTAACGGTAAGATCTACGCCCCGAAACGAGGGGCCACCTTGGATTGTGAACTGGTCCAACAAGGTGATGACCAATTGGATCTGCTCATTTCTGTTAAAGGCTTTACCCGCCAACAGAGCTGGACGCGATCTCAGCTTTAAAGCACAAGGTTAGGTGACGAGTCATCTCCACCCTACGCCTAAGAGCACTTTCGTAGTGAGTTCTTTCTTCATGATTGGGTATGGTTCGGGCCGAGATTCAAAGGCCCGAGCCTTTTCCCAAAGCCATGAAAACCCGATTGGTCCAAAAGCCAACGGGACGCTTGGGGAGGATACTGGCATCAACAAAAATGACAACAAGAAAATGAAACATGACCAAGACAATAAGCCATCAGCGCCGACACAAAGAGTGATGGCAATCTGTGCGCTCGGCCTACTATTGCTATCGGCGGCACCATCGTGGAGTCAAGAGGCTCTAGGAGACTTGGCGATCCAATCTTACGAACAATTGATCGACTTTGTGAAAGCCAATAATCCAGACTTGAAAAGTTACCGCCTCAATGTGCAAAAGGCACAACAAGATGTACAGACCAACCGGTCCTACCTACTTCCCTCCATCACGGGAACGGTGAGTGGACAAAAGAATCTGGACCTGGCGTCCACCCCATTACCAGGCGAGATGTTTGGTGAGCCCGGGACGACCCAGCTGGTACAATTCGGCACCGATTACAATTACAACGCCGGGATCAGCGTGTACAAAAGCTTGCTGGACTGGCAATCCTCACTGCAAGTCAAAATGTCCAAATTGAGCGTGGAGTATGCCGAAGTGCAAGAGAGCCTGTTCATCGAATTGCTCGAGCAGCAGACTGGACTCTATTACTATTCTGCGCTAATCGCACAGCGAGCAGTCGAAGTGTGGGAGGAAGATCTGCAGCTGGCAGACAGCGTGTTGCTGCTGGTACAACGACGATATGATGAAGGGCTACTCGAAGCACTGGCCCGAAATCAGGCGAAAATCAATGTGACCGCCGTCAAGCAAAACCTCAACAATAGTCAGCAACTCTACGATCAAAGCGTAAACGAACTAAAGAAGCTCCTGGGTCAACAGCCCGGCGAGCGGCTGCAACTCGAGCAAGGCATCGATTATGACTTGCCGGTGATTCTCGGCGCCGAGCAACTCAAAGTCAGTCCGCAAGTGGCCCTGGCGGACATCAACACCCGGCAGGCGGAGACTGACGTGCGGCTGCAGAAATCACTTTTCGTTCCCAAGTTGTCGTTCAGCGGTTATTTCGGGAAGCAACAATTCACAAATGACTTCGCTCCGGAGTTTGGCAATAGTGCCTGGACCAACTTCAACTACATAGGGCTGTCGCTTTCGGTGCCCATCTTCTCGGGCTTTTCAAATCGTAGCAAGCTCAAGTCCAGTCAATTGAGCTTTCAAAAGTTTCAAAATGACCTGAGTGGTGAGCGCCTGGCAGCTGACCTCCGGGATGATCGCCTGATCTCGGACTACCACGCGAGTCTGCAAAACACGCGCTTGTCCAAAGATGCACTGGAGCTCTACGCCGAAAACAAAACGCTGTCCTACGAGCAATACGCCGAAGGGCTCATCAGCCTTGACCGGTACCTGACGGCCTTCGAGGACTATCTCAAGGCCGAAAACACGTTTCTTAACTCCCTATTGAACACCTACAATTATTACAGTCAAATCACTCCAAGACTAAAAACAAGATGAAAAACTGGATAGTAAAAAGCACCTCTCTACTTGTTGTAGCTGTCCTGGGTGGGTCCTGCGACTCCACGGAAACCACCCTGCCTGAGCAAGTGAACATTGTCGATGCAGTCTTTGCCAGCGGACAAGTAATCCTCGAAAACGAATACCTCGTCACCGCACGCGCCGAAGGCTACCTCATCGCATCCCGTGTGGTAGAAGGAGACTCCATACGACAAGGCACTCCCCTCTTTCAGTTGTCGAGTGAGGTGGAAAACGAGCAACTGGTCAATGCCCAGGCGACCTATCAGGATGCTTTGCAAAACATGGATCCCAAATCGCCCCAGCAGGTGCAGATAAGACTCCAAATAGAACAAGCGCAAGCTCAGCTAGTGCTCGATGAAAACACTCAGAAGCGATACAACAAGCTCATAGGTAGTGGCGCTGTTTCGAAGGCAGAATACGATCGGGTACAGCTGCAGTACGAAAATTCGAAACTACAGGTCGCCATCCTCGAAAAGTCGCTCAAGGACCTGATCGAGCAACTGGCCCTAAAACTGAAAAACGCGGAGACGCAGCTCAACATCCAAAAGGAGAATGTCAATGACTTCTATCTCTCCTCTGCTATCTCAGGTGTCGTTTTGCATTTGTACAAGGAGGAAGGGGAACTGGTCCGTCGGGGAGAAGCGATTGCCAAGGTCGGCGGAGGACAACCGATTGCTCAGTTATTCATCGCAGAGCAGGATATCAATAGCGTCCGCCTAGGACAAGAAGTGGCCGTCGCACTCAACACCAATCCCCATCTTCCCAAAAAGGCTAGGATTTCGAGAATTTATCCCGCATTTGACAATCAGGAGCAGTCATTCGTCTGTGAGGCACAGTTTGAGCAGACACCGAAATTGTACGCCAACACCCAATTACAGGCCAACATCATCATCGATCAACGAGATCAGGCTTTGGCCATCCCAGCAGATTATCTCCTGGATGGAGATCGTGTCCTAACGGATGATGGTCGGTATCTGGCCCTCAACGTGGGTATCCGCAACGGTGATTGGGTGGAAGTAGTCTCTGGATTGGAAGCCAGTGAGGTGATCATAAAAGCACAAAAATGATTAGCGCAACCAATCTCAAGGTATCATTTGGGCACTTAACTTCTCGCGTGAAGCAAGCGCTAATTGCCATGCTCAGTGTGACCTTCGGCATATCCATGTACATTTTCATGAATGGATTCATGACTGGGGTCAATGAAACACAGACTGAGATGGCCTTCAGCACGCTAGCGCACATTCGCATCTATAATGATCTGCCCGAGGATCGCTCAAATATCTTACAAGCGCAATACCCTGATGCCACTCGGGTCAATGTACGCAATGCTCGAGTCATCCAGTACACTGAGGGAATCAAAAACTCGGCAACGATCATAAAGGCCGTCAATCAACACCCAGAAGTGACAGGTGCGACTCCACAAGTAAACATCAACGTTTTCTATCGAAATGGCGCCACCAAGGTCAATGGTGTTTTGGCTGGCATCGACGTGGCCAACGAAGATGAGCTATTTGCCACATCGCAGTACATCGTTGCCGGAGACTGGTATGACCTTCAAAACCGAAGAGATGGTGTGATTTTAGGTGAGGGATTGGCCACTCGGTTGAGCTTGACAATCAATGATAATGTGAATGTGTTGACCTCCGATGGCATCGCCCGCAATTTCAAAGTCATTGGAATCCTACGCACGACCATCGCCAGCGTCGACAATGCCAAGGCCTACGTTAGGATCAGCACCGCAAGGCAGCTTATTTCAAAGAATCGGGATTACGTCACGGACATCCAAATCAACGTGCAGGACTTCGACAAGGCCCAGGAGGTAGCCTCGTCCCTCAGCCTCACCACGCAGTATAAGGTGGAGGATTGGATCACATCCAATGGACAGCTGCAGGCGGGCAATGACCTTCGCAACGTTATGGCCATCGCTGTTTCATTGACCATACTCCTGGTGGCCGGTTTTGGTATTTATAACATCATGAACATGACCGTCAACGAGAAAATCAAAGAGATTGCCATCCTCAAAGCAATGGGTTTTGAAGGTTCGGACATCGTTGAAATCTTCCTGGTTCAGTCGGTGATCATTGGCTTCATTGGGGGCGTGGTCGGCATGTTGTTTGGGTTAGTGGTTTCTGTAG
>JBCCXG010000404.1:0-6007 GCA_039191945.1 Bacteroidota bacterium | reverse complement strand
GATTCCCGTTTGGGCACATCCCTGGCTGTTTCGTGGCGGGAATATTGAAGGCATGGTCTACGAAATGGCGGAGGCCGGACTAATGGGATTGGAGGTCTATCATCCTGGCCACACTCCATCCCAACAAGCTCGGTTAACAATAGGCTTGCGTGCCAATCAGAAGCAAGGAGACCACGCCACCTTTGATCATCAACTTTTTCAAGCGCATCGTTTTGATTAAAAATAGCGTTATCCGGCATCAATCAGCTTTTCATTTTGCGATTTAACTTTCATTTAACACTTCTTTACACCGCTTAACCTTCCGCCCGGTGGCCCGCCCGTAGGCTTGCTGGATGAAAGTCGAAACTGCTCGTCATCAAACTCCAGTCTTCCTTTTAGGCGTTGTTTTGCAGGTTGCCGCACTCGTTATGATGGCCTTTGACCCGGTGGCCCATGGTTTTGGTACGTTGACCTTGTCACTAGGTGCTAGTTTACTCTTATTGGGCATTCTCTTGCCGATTCTGGCGCTCTCCTCCATTCCTTCAGTGGATGCCATGATCACACAACTCAAAGCCGACTCGACCAAGTATTTGGGCTGGTTATTCTGCGTCTTGGTCGCCATCGCAACCTATGGAACGACCCTTGAGCCTACCGCCTCGCTTTGGGACTGTTCGGAGACCATCGCCTCCGCTTACAAGTTGCAGGTCCCTCATACCCCAGGAACCCCGCTCACCTTGTTGATCGGCCGGGTGTTTTCGATGTTGGCTTTAGGAGATGCAGCAAGGGTGGCTTGGTATGTGAACTTTATGTCCGCCACTTTTTCTGCCCTTGCCGTAGGTTGGGTCTATCTGATTGTCTGGCACTTTGGGACGTGCTTGAGCCGTGAGCGAAGAGGCCTTCTCATTGGAAGTTGCGTGGGTGCCCTCTGTTTGGCTTTTTCCGACTCATTTTGGTTTTCTGCCGTCGAGGCGGAGACTTATGGACCTTCAATCTTTTGTATGTTACTTCTCATGGGCTTGTCCCTTAGGGCGAGGACCCAGATGGGCTATGACCGATCACGGGCGCTGCTGAGACTGTCCTATTTATTCGGACTATCCTACTGTATTCACCCGATGTGCATACTTGTTCTCCCTGTGTGCGTGCTGATCATCTGGATCCGCGACCAACGGATCGACTGGAAGCAAGTCATATTTTTTTTAATCGTTGGGATAGCGTTGGTCCTATTGATCAGCAAGGCGATTGCGGTTTCTCTCTTTGAGTGGGCGTTCAAAATGGATCTCTGGCTGGTCAATAAATGGTCTTTTCCGTTTTATTCTGGTGTATTCGTTCTCATAGTGGTATTCGCGGGCGCGATGTATGGGCTAGGAAGGCGGTTCGAGAGGTCCCGAGTGTTCCTGGCTTGCTTTGCCCTGACGGTTATGGGCTTTTCGCCCTATCTCATGCTATTCATTCGGTCCTCGCATTTGCCACCCATCAATGAGTTCAGCCCGAGCAATCTCGCCAAGATCAAACCGTACATGAACCGAGAATCCTATCCCAGTAGGCCGCTGCTCTATGGGCGATTTTTCGACGCTGCATTGCAATCCACCTCGAAGAAAGCCGATCGTTATGTTGTAGACGGTGATCGCTACAAGGCCGTTGGCGAAATACCCAATTACCATTACGACAAGGAGCGGATGACCATCCTGCCGAGGATCTATAGTGGGGACCCATCTCATATCAAAATTTACAAGGAATGGACGGGGCTACCCGCCGACGAAGCGCCTCGTTTCCGGCACAACCTGATCTTCATGCTTCGATACCAACTGGGGCATATGTTTGGCCGATATTTCATGTGGAACTTTGCTGGTCGGTCCGGTGATCAGCAACATGCGGCTTGGCTTGCTCCCTGGGACCCAGCTCAAGACCGATCGTCGATCACCTACTCTCGGGCCAATAATCACTATTACATGTTGCCCTTGCTGCTGGGGTGCCTCGGCGCCGTGGTACAATATCGGCGGGATCGCAAGGGATTCCTGGTCAATTGCACTTTCTTCCTGATTACCGGAGTTTTACTCGCGCTGTACCTCAACGCGACGCCCAATGAGCCTCGGGAGCGTGACTACATTTACGTGGGATGCTATGCTGCTTTTAGTATCTGGATAGGCCTGGGGGCTATGGCAGGGGCCGCGGTAGCGCTTCGAATAAAGAGTGGCCTCGCGTTAGCTTTGCTCATATTGGGCATTCCCATCTGGATGCTTTATCAGAATTGGGATGATCATAACCGTGCCAATCGTACTTTTCACATGGATCACGCCCGAAACGTCCTTGGTAGCTGTGCTCCCGGAGCTATTCTCTTTACCGGGGGAGACAATGATACATTTCCCTTATGGTACCTGCAAGAGGTTGAGGGTTTTCGAACGGATGTCCGGGTCAAAGTCATGAGCTATTTCAATGCGGATTGGTACATCAATCAGTTGAGTCGCGCTTACTATGATTCCCCAGCGCTGCACTTGTCTCTAAAGAATGGGCCTAATCAATACGGACCTTTTGATCCACTCTATATTCAGGAGAGAACCGAGTCTGCCATCTCCTGGCCAAAGTACGTCGAAGCGCTCAAAACCAAGCATCCACAGTTGGTGGTCGAGAATCGATCGGGAGGTGATTACTTCATCCTTCCATCGCGCCTTATCAACCTGCCCACTTCCAAAGGGTCATTGGCCATCACAATCAATGGCTCTTACCTGCCGAAAAATGAATTGGCCATCCTTGATATCCTGCATAGCAATGATTGGGCAAGGCCTATTTACTTCAATTTCACTTCTCTGAATGGTTTGAAACTGAAGCTTGACAGCTATTTGACCCAGGAGGGTCTGGTCTATCGCCTGAAGCCTCCTTTGGAAGGGAAGGATGGCATCGATCTCGACTTGGAGCAATCCTACGACAATCTGGTAACCAGGGCTAACTATTCAAACCTCGCCGAATCATCAGTCTACTTCAACCATGAGGATTACCAAACGCGAATGATCGTGCCGCTCAAATTCACTTTCAACAGCTTAATCGAAGCCTACCTGGAAAAGGGGGCGGTAGATCGAGCAGAAACACTTATCCGCTTCGCCATGGAAAATCTCTACTGGGATCATTTGGAGCCGTCTTATGCTGATATTCAGTTAGGGCGGGTACTGAAGGCTTTGGGTCAATCCGCCAGGGCTGAGCAGCTGGTTGGAACGACTTTTCATTTCTTCGAGCAAGTAATAGATGAGCGACTAATGGCCGGAATGTCCCCTTCACAGAACGAGTGGCTCATCTTCAGGGAGGCAGCCAAGCTACTTGATGATCCTCAAAGATCCGCTCGTTACCAGGCGTTGGTTTCCCGTGCGCAAGAGGCAAAGGATTGATAGCGCTCAGTCCCAATACAACGCACTGCTCGTAGATCAAGCTATTCGTCGAGCGGTCCACTGAGCGGCCATCAACCGCTGACCAAGCAACGGGCCGCTGTTGCTTGGAAGATTACTGAGAAAAATCATGTCCGGAATTGTGTAGAAACCTTCGGGCGGACCCCTTGGATTGCGTAACTAGTACCTGTCCAAGAGACAAGATCGGTCAAGCTCAAATAGTCTTATAAACCAAATAAAAAATGAAGGTATTCGACGAGAAGCATATCAAAAACATCGTCCTGCTGGGATGCTCGAAATCGGGGAAGACCACGCTAGCCGAAACGATGATTTACGAAGCCGGTTTGATCAACCGACGTGGAACAGTAGAGGACCAAAACACGGTCTCTGACTATCACGCCATTGAGCACGAAAGAGGATGCTCGGTGTACTCCACCACGCTTCATACGGAATGGCACAACTACAAAATCAACGTGATCGACACCCCGGGATTAGATGACTTTATCGGTGAGGTAAGCTCCTCCGTCCGAGTGGCGGATACTTGCGTTTTTGTGATCAATGCACAACATGGGGTTGAGATTGGTACGGAGATGATCTGGGCCAACGTCGACCGCTTCGCGAAGCCCACCATTTTTGCGATCAACCAGGTCGACCATCCAAAATCTGACTTTGAGTCGACGCTGGCTAGTCTCCAGGAGCGCTTTGGTAGCGCCGTCACGATGATGCAATATCCAGTCAACGAGGGTGAGGGCTTCAATGGTATCATTGATTTGCTAAAGATGACCTACTACAAGTTTGGGCCGCAAGGAGGTAAGCCCGAAAAACTGCCTATCCCCGATACGGAAAAAGAGAAGGCAGAGCGACTGCACAATGAACTTGTAGAGAAAGCAGCTGAAAATGACGAGGGGTTGATGGAGCTGTACTTTGAACAGGGTACGCTCGATGAGGATCACATGAGAGAAGGTTTGAGGATCGGTATGAGCAACCATGAGGTTTTCCCAGTTTTCTGTCTTTCTGCCAAGAACGACATGGGAAGTGGCCGCATGATGGGTTTCATCGACAACGTGGCGCCTTCGTCAGTCGATACACGACCAGACAAGACAGCTACTGACCAGGAAATCGTTCACGATCCCAAGGGCCCCACGATGCTATTTGTCTATAAGACCCTCATTGAGCCAAACCTCGGAAAGATTTCCTTCTTTAAGGTCATTTCGGGCGTCGTCAAGGCCGGAGATGAATTGGTGAACCATCAGACAGGGGAGACCGAACGGGTTAACCAATTATTTGTCATCGATGGGCACAAGCGCAACCCGGTGAACAAGCTGGTGGTCGGCGATCTCGGTGCGACACTGAAGCTCAAGCATACGGAGACCAATCAAACCCTCCGCGTGTCATCGATCAATGAAGGCATCGCGCCGATTCACTTCCCTGAGCCCAGAATGTTCACGGCGATCAAAGCGAACAATAAGGCAGACGATGATAAGCTGGGCGAAGTACTGCATAAGGTTCATCAAGAAGATCCGTCGATGACCTTTGAGTTCTCGAAAGAGCTGCGACAGTTGATCATTGGTGTGCAAGGGGAGCTGCATCTGTCTGTGATCCAGTGGATGATTGAGCATATCTATCATCTAGATGTGAGCTATGAGACCCCAAGGATTCCCTATCGCGAGACCATTCAGATTCCTGCTGACACAAGTTATCGTCACAAGAAGCAGTCGGGGGGAGCTGGTCAGTTTGCTGAACTGTTCATGAAGATAGAGCCCTACTATGAAGGAATGGCAGAGCCGGTTGGCGTAAATATCCGTGGGAAAGAAGAAGTAGCGCTCGAGTGGGGCGGTAAGCTGGTCTTCTACAACTGTATCGTCGGCGGGGTGATTGATGCGCGATTCCTACCTTCGATTCAAAAAGGTGTGATGGAGATCATGGAGCGTGGACCTTTGACGGGTTCGTACGTAAGGGACGTGCGGGTGATGGTATATGATGGCAAAATGCATGCGGTGGATTCCAATGACATTGCATTCAAAACAGCAGGAATGAATGCTTTCAAGAATGCGTTCATGGAAGCCAAACCCAAGCTGCTCGAGCCGCTTTATGACCTGGAGGTATTGGTACCCGAAGAGCTGATGGGCGAGGTGATGTCTGACTTGCAGACTCGACGCTCCATTATTCAGGGTATTGAGAGCAAGGGACAAAATCAGGTGATTAAAGCGAAGACGCCCCTGGCAGAATTGGATCGGTACACCAGCGCCCTAAGGTCGATCACCCAAGGGAGAGCTAGCTTCCATAGTCAGTTTGCGGAGTATGCACCCGTTCCCGATAATCATCAGGCAGCCCTGGTCAGTGCACAAAAGCACGAGGACCTGGTAGAAGCATAAGACCGACAGGTAAAGAAGCGATGAAGATGTCAGGTGTTAGCACCTGACATTTTTTTGTCCATAGCTTCCGGCTACTGGGTTGGTGTAGAGGCGAAAGCAAGCCGCTAGTGCGCTAATTGGGAATTTGACCTTTTGGTCAAACGATGTGGCCTTTTGTCTGAACCTTTTTAACCCGAATTCAATGCCGTTTAGTTAAGGATTTTGTCATACTAGTTTATAGTTCTGATTGCATTGAGAGGCACGGCCTTTTTCGGGCTTTCGAGGGTTAGATTGACCTAT
>JBCCXG010000403.1:0-6009 GCA_039191945.1 Bacteroidota bacterium | reverse complement strand
CGATCTGGTTAGAGTCGGAGTGCGTGCGGTAAGCACCCTCCAAGATATAGAAAAAGCAAGCCCTATTTTCCTTGACCAAATCGGTTTTGTATCGGAAGGGCGCTTGGAAAATGGCCTTCTCGAAAATGAGTCTTCCGTCAAAGCCTTTTATGCTTTTTCTATATCTTGGAGGGTGCTTACCGCACGCACTCCGACTCTAACCAGATCGAGCTGGACAAAAAAGATGGAGTTGTCAAGCGCTGTGGTACGTACATTTCTGAATTGTTGGAAACGTCCGTATCCTCCAAATGTGAAGCCATCGCGGTTTACTTCTATGAGGACATTCTCAAGGAAATCTACAACGAGGCGCCCGACCTCTTCAATAAGCGGAAAAGTGAAAACATCATCCAAAAAGTATCGGGCAATGAGTTGATCGACAAGTACATCGAAAGCCTGATCTTTTACTTCGAAAACCCCGTCCTCGCAGACGACCCCTTGGTCACGCTGAAGCTCAAAGAGATCATCATGCTTTTACTCAAAACGGACAAGTACCCATCGGTTTTGGAGTTGATCACGGACTTATTTAACCCCAAATCGGCTTCTCTGAAGCAGGTGGTCGAGCGTCATTTGCATGCAGATTTGAGCATGGACGAATTGGCTCACTTGTGCGGCATGAGCCTTTCAAGTTTCAAAAGGGAATTCAAAAAGGTCTTCAATGAGACGCCCGCTCGCTATATCAAGGCTAAGAAATTGGAAAGAGCTGCCAAGCTCCTCAGCGTTTCTGGTCAATCAGTGGCGGAGATTGCTTACGAATGTGGTTTCAATAATCCGGATGGCTTTTCTACGATTTTCACTCAGCACTTTGGTTTGTCACCAAAAAAATATCGTATGAACCAAATCAAAAGTTCTTAGGACCAAAGCAAAAGCTCATTCCCTCAGGTCTCGCAGACCTTTGTTTCATCATTTTTTAAACACCTAAGAAATATATGAGACAGACAAAGAGGGGATTTAATCTGGAGGTCAAGGAGAACCTAAGCCCCGAAATCGAAGAAGTATTTAAGTGGTACGAGGTCAACTTCCAGTTCGTGCCCAACCTCTCGAGGGTGATGAGTGAAGCACCAGCCTTGCTGAGGTCGTACTGGCAGACCCAGCTCAACCTGCTGCAAATGGGCACGCTGACTCCCGAAGAAAACAACGTGGTGCAAATGAGTATCGCGGTCGAGAATAAATGCCGATACTGCGCATCAGGCCACATCATGGCCGGCCGAATGGTCTTTGGCTCATCGGAGGAAGTGATGGCCAACATCATCGCCGAATCGGACCTGCCGGAGTCGAAACTGAATGCCCTGAGGGACTTTTCCCTAGCCGTCTATGAAGGAAAGGGAAGGGTGAGCGATGAGGCGCTGCAATCCTTCAAAAACGCTGGATACTCCAACGCGCAGGCCTTGGATGTGGTGACCAACATCTCCACCAAAGTGATGTCCAATTTCACCAACCAGCTGACTAACAACGAGCTGGATGAGGTCCTGGAGCCCCTGGCCGAAGCATTGAACTACTAGGCGCGCTGCGTCACTCACAAAAAATTCAGAAGATTATGATTTTTCATTCGAATGGATATTTGAAATTTTTCGTTTCCGTTGCCGCCATCCTGGCGGTGTTACTTAGCGGCTGCGACAGCGACGATAATGCTTCGGTCAATCTCAATTTGGTAGAAGGCGTGGACACTACGCTGATCAAGACGAGCTTTGATTTTGAGAGTCAGTTTCTAACCGTGAACGGTCAGCAACTGCACCATATCGACGAATCAGGCACCGGCGTGAACACCTTTGTCTTCATTCATGGATTGCCCACCTGGTCCTATCTCTGGCGAAACGTGATGCCGCACCTAAAAAACAGGGGCAGAATCGTCGCCATCGATTTGATAGGGCATGGCAAATCGGCGAAACCCGACATAGAGTATACGATCGGCAATATTGCGGACTTTGCTGTCCGACAGCTGGACCAACTCGATCTGGGCGACGACATTATTCTGGTGTTGCAAGATTGGGGAGGCCCTGTGGGTTTTGAGTACGCCCGTCAAAACCCGGATCGAATCAAAGGCATGGTGTTTTTTGAAACGCTATTTGCCCCGGTGCCAAGCTTCGATGTGTTTCCGCCGGATTTTGCAGAGTTTCAGCAGTTTATCAGAACGGGTGAAGAGGGGGATAATACGCCAGGAAGCAGCTGGGATGTGATGGTCAATCAGCAGTTCATGTTTGAGAGCCTGGTCCCTGATCTGATTCTGAGAACACTGAGCGACGAGGAAATGTCCCGATACAGGGAACCGTTTGCTGAGATCAACGAGCGAAAGGTAATGTGGCAACTCCCGCAAGAGGTGCCCATTGGCGGTGATCCTGCCGAAGCGCAAGCCTTCTTCGAAACGCTTCAGGCATTTCTTACAACCACGCAAATTCCCAAATACATGCCCCATGGTGACCCGGGGTTTAACGTGAGCGACGATGACTACGAGTTTTGGACCACCATCTTACCCAATTCAAGTCATGAAACGGTAGGCGAGGGTTTGCATTTCCTCCAGGAAGACGCTCCTCACGAACTAGGCATTGCCATCAAAAAGTGGGTAGATGCCCTCTAGATCAATTATCAAACACGAAATCTAACGACGATGAGACTTTTATCAATTCTATTTCTTTCAATCATTACCATAGACAATATGTACGCACAAAGCACTAAAAAACAGCGACAAGTGATAGCCGAACGAACGGTCCAACTCCCTGCAGACCAAGTATGGCATATCCTGGCAGAAGACTACGGAGCGATCGCCAACAGTCATCCGACGATTGTCAAGTCCGAGTATGCATCAGGAACGCTGACCGGGGGTGAAGGCGCGGAAAGGGTGTGCTACTTCAATGAAAAAGGCACACAGATGTTCCACGAGAAGATCACGAAGTGGGAACCAGAAAAAATGTCTTTCACGCAAGTGATCAAAGACTACAAGAAGTTTCCGATCGACAAGGACAATACTGCAGTGGTTTATTCTGTCGAATCGATCGATGCTCGTACATCCAAAATCAAGGCCAACTTGATGTACCGAACCAAGCCGGCCTTCATGGGAGGAATGGCCAAAGGCAAATTCAAAGGAATGCTCGAAGACTACTTCCTAGCCATCGAGCACCACATCAAGACCGGCGAGCAAGTGACCGTGGACAACTTCAAGACCATCAAGAAACAATACAAGTCCTAACTCGATCGACAGACAGCAATCACTAAACACACGCAATCATGAAAAATCAAGTCAAAATATTTTTTGGGCTATTGGTATGGAGCTTCTCCATACCGTTAGCCGGCCAGGAAGTCAGTACCGGAGAGATCGTTTTCAAAAAGGATAAGCTTATTGAAGTAGCCTTACTGACCATCAAGCCGGGTAAGGAAGAGCAATTCAGCCAGGACTACTTTGAAAAGGCCTGGCCCATCGGGATGAAGTATGGTGCCAGGAGCATTGGGACGTTTGCCATCCAGCAGAAAGATGCGGGCAATGTGCCCGCCCAGATGTTGGTCTTCTTTGAGTGGAACAGCAAGGAGGACTTTCGGAAGTTCAATGCCGACTTGGACTTTGTGAAAATTGTCAATATTCGAAACGATGCCTTGAGTTTTTTAACCACCGGCTTATTCGTCGTCGACAAGGACATTACCTATTCACTTTCGACGGACAAAACGTATGAATTTGCCGCGCTTTGGCTAAAAAACCCTCAGCTTCTGCAGGAGTATTTCGCTGCGGTATCGCCATTGGCCGCGGATCCCAAGATTCAGTTTGAGTTGATCGCCCAGTTGGTGTCTACGGGAGAGCCAGACGGTACCTATCACCCGAGTCTGGTCTTCTTTTCTGAGTGGAAGGCAGGCTATGAAGGCAAGGAAGAGCTCTTGCGCAGGCCCGAGTTCAAAGCCAACGTAGCCAAAAGAGAGGAAGCTGCACCTTATAAGGACATCTTCATTGTATCACCTATCCTCTAAAGTGAATAGCCATGAAAACTTATTTGGTAGTAAATGCCACCCCGAATCCAGCGAATCCTGCGGATATCGAGGCTTACACGGGTGGGGTGCTACCCCTACTCCAAGGGGCCGGCGGCAAAGACCTAAGAAGGGCGAAGTTGGAGAACGTAATTAAGGGTGAAGCAAAATACCCGTTGTTTCTATTCATGGAGTTTGAGGACGGTAGCAAAATACAGGCGCTGTTTGCAAGCGACGCTTATAAAAAGCTCATTCCTCATCGAGAAAGGGCGTTTACAGATCTGCAGATCTATGCTTTCACAGATTTGTAGGGACGCTTCGTTTGATGTTATTTAGGAAGACCACCTCAGCCCTGGGGTGGTTTTGTTGGTTGATACATCGGCAGGGATCGCAAGTGATCAGGTAGCAAAGGGTGTCCTTATAATTGTGTTCACCCGATCACGGTACTTGGTGGAGCTAGGTTACTTATCTCGATGGCTGTGCGCTGTGGTACTTGAGCTGCTGACCTAAGGGTGACACCCAACAACATTGTTTGCCCTCAGAAAAGAGAATCAATGTTGAAATGAAGGGATTAAGATTGAATATGCGGATAGTAATCATGTTGATGTCAGCCTTTATAGGGTTGAATCTTACGGCGCAGAACAAAGCATTGGAGCAAGCTATTTTGGATCATGGTCTGGCGATACGGGAGGCCTTTGCTGCAGGAGATGTAGAAAAGATCAAGTCGCTCCATCACCCTAAGGTCAACAAAGCATTGGGCTACAATGACTTGAAAAATGGCAGGGACGAGGTCATGGACGGATTGATCGGGACCTTGCAAGCTTTCGATCTTGAATTCATTGAAAATGAGGTGGAAAGCATTTTGATCGAGGGAGACATAGCCATAGAACAAACGAAGTTTGCTATCCGGGGCAGGCCAAAGAGCGGTGGAGATCCCTTCCTGTTCAGGGGGCGAACCATGGTCACTTATGTTCGATATGAGCCGAGCCCGACAGGATGGGCGACGATTCGGGAAATCATTCAGCCCGCGACAGAATAACGAAGGACCAGCTTACGACTGGTGTTGGACGCTGAGAGAGTTAGTAGTGCGATTCAAGATCAAACTGCGTTCCGCAGCACCTACAAGGCTTTGTGGTTCATAAAAGCTGGACTAATTTTAGCTTTCTCAACGGTCGCAGCACACTCCTCGGCCTTCCCAAGCCGCTATGCTGCGACTTGGGTAACCATTTCCTACTACTTATGAAGTTCAGTTTTTTGACGTGTTTTCTCTTTGCTTTGATCCTATGTGCCAGCGGGCAGGCTAGCAAGTGGAGAATGATTGGCAATGATTTTGGTTGGGAGTCATTGGTTGTGCAAGACGATCTCGTCGAAAGCAGACGATATCGGGGGCAGAGCTTTTCCCCATTGAATGTCAGCTACTACCGTTTTGCCTCCCAGTCGATTTTCCAAGTGGGCCTCTCTTATCATCAGCGACGGCCGGATGATGAGCAAAATGAACTCAGGGTCCAATCCTTTGACATAGACCTATCTTATTACCGGAAGGTAGTTTCAGGCAAGCACCTCAGGTTTCATCTAGGTCTGGGCAATCGCACCTATTTCACCTATATGAACTTCAGGGACCTGGAAGATTCCTATGATATGGGAATCATAAGTTTGAGATTAGCCTCCCTATTGGAAGCCCAACTTCGATCGATTCAGGTCCTATTCGATGTCGGATTTGGGCTGGTGAAGTATGGCTCCAGGGCTGGGTACGATTGGATATTGGGTGTGGATGACGGTTTTAGTCAAAAGTGGACGTCCTTCAACAGCTTTAGTGAACTGACAATGAACCTCCGAGCAAACGTTCCGTTAACGAGTAAATGGGTCTTGTCGCCTAGCTGGCGACTTTTTGTAGCCCGAAACCATGAGTCTGAGCCGTTGGCGTTGATAAGAAATCAGGTTTCAGTCGGCATATTCTTTAGATTATGAAGAGGTCAATCATTCTCGTGTTTGCGTTCGGTCTCCTCAGTTGTGAAGGTTGGGTTT
>JBCCXG010000402.1:0-6033 GCA_039191945.1 Bacteroidota bacterium | reverse complement strand
TCTCACCATGCTGCACTCGTCGCTGTTGTCACGGAGTTTTGACCAGCAAGTCAGCATCCCTTGTCTCGCCCTATGAAGGGTCTAAAGTGGTGTGTTCCCTCGCCGGGCCACAGGCCCTGCTAATAGCTGTGGCTGTGTAAAAAGCAGTCAAATTAACTTCTGTGTCACATTGAGCCTGACTACGCGTTCCGGTCGAAATGTCTCTTTGTGCTTCATAAAGGGCTTCGAGAGCCTCAGCTTGACAGTCAATTTGAGCTTTTTGCACAGCCCCTGAATAAGATCCAAGCTCGCATCTCCAACATCCAAGCTTGCATCTAAATCATGCAAACGCCAGTATCAATCATGCAAACGCCGATCTTCAATATCGACGAGTTTATATCAAACACTCGAGCGTTGATCTTTCACATCGGCGAATGCATCTCCAACATCCAAGCTTGCATCTAAATCATGCAAGCGCCAGTATCAATCATGCAAGCGCCGATCTCAATCATGCAAATTCGCGCATAAACACGCAAGTGTAGGTTCTTTGAGATTGGGCTTCGCATGTTGAACATGCGTGCGTCCATCTCCAATATTCGCGATTGAACCCTCAATAGGCCCTTCGGTCTCCCAAAGATTCGACTTTGACTTTTTACATTCTCCCAGGTAGTTGTCGGAGATACATGAAGGCCTTGTGATTATACCCACCGACCAATATCTTTCATGGCATGAAATACCTGATCCTCGCGACTGCATTCATATTCATTTTTTCCTGCGAACCCTCCGGAACTGAGTCCTCGACCCCCACTACTCAGTTGATCGACGATGAGATGGCGGCATCGATCGACGCAGTCTTCGCAGATGTAAAGTCGGATGGCCCAGGAGGAGCATTGGCAGTCGTGCAAGAGGGTAAGGTGGTTTATGCCAAAGGCTATGGGATGGCGGACCTTGAACACGATGTCCCCATTACGCCAGAAACAGTCTTTTACATCGGTTCGGTATCGAAGCAGTTTGTGACCTTTGCCATTCTGCAATTGGTCGAGGAAGGGAAACTGGCTTTGGATGACGACGTGCGAAAGTACATTCCGGAGTTTCCTGACTATGGCGTTCCACTCACGATCCGTCATTTCATCCATCACACCTCTGGCGTCAGGGATTATCTGACCTTGTGGGAAATGGCTGGCTACAGCTATCTCGATGAGATTCCGAAGCAGGCCGCGCTGGACATCATTTGTCGCCAGAAGGAGTTGAATTTCGTACCAGGTTCCCGGTACTTATACAGCAACTCGTGCTATTTCATGTTGGCGCTGATCATCGAGCGCGTCACAGGTCAGACGATGTCCGCCTACGGAAAAGAAGAGATATTCGGTCCATTGGGAATGAACGACAGCCGTTTTCATGAGGACAATACGCGGCTCATTGACAATCGTGCTTTCTCCTACGCCTGGAATGATCGCGAGTCTCGCTGGAGCAATCTCATTTCGCGATTTGACCTGGTCGGTTCTGGTGGTATCTACTCAACAGTCATGGACCTGGTCAAATGGGATCAAAATTTCTACGCCAATAAAATAGGACCTCAGTCTCTCATCGACACGCTCAAGACGGATGGCACACTCAATGATGGATCGAGTGCGGAGTACGCGTTTGCAGTGGTCAATGATACTTACCGCGGTTTGGCAACCGTCAGCCATGGCGGTGCATTGGCGGGGTATCGGGCCCATTTTCTTCAGTTTCCAGATGCACAAACGACCGTGATTATTTTGAGTAACTATGGCACATTCCAGCCTGGCAGGAGGGCCTACGAGGTGGCGGATATGGTGCTCAAGGACCAATTGGGAACGCAAGGCGCCGAGGAGGAAGCGGGGCAGGGCGGGACCCCCGAAGACGAGGCCTTCGATGGCGAGTTCTTCACGGATTGGGGCAACATTGCAGGGAGGTATTACTCGGAGGAACTGGATGCTTTTTTTGTGCTCAAAGAAGTACCCGAAGCGGGGATGACGCTAACCATCAGGTACTCCGATCCGCTTCCATTGACAGTGCAGGGGCCGAGGTCACTCGCAGCTGGTGGCAGCGGGGTGCTTGAGTTTGCCGATGAGCGATCCTTTCGCGCACAGGCAGGAAGAGTACAGAACTTGTTATTTAACCGAGTGGATTGAGCGCAAACTCGAGTCTCCCGGGTCGGACTGGAAAGCACGGACCAGCAGCAGCTAAATAACATGCCAGTAAGTCAAAAGGAGAAGGATGAAATAGCAATTTTGGCCAATCCGGACTTCGGTGCTACAGTAGAAGACCGCCAAGCCAGGTTTCAGAAAGCCAAAGTGGTTGCTGGCGCATTAAACGTAGTCGGCATGGTCAACTTCTTTTTACTCATCTTCTACCCTAAGCCCTACGCCCTAGTTACCGGCCTCTCCATAGTTTTGCCATTCTTCATCGTCAGCGTCATGCATATATTCAACGGCTTGATCAAGATTGATAAGGTGAAGGGGAGCGCTTACCCTAGTACGGTGTACGCTGTGGTCTACCCGGCGATCGGCCTGGGCTTTAGAGCGGTGTTTGATTTTCAAATCCTCTCCTATGATCATTTCTGGCTGCCTGCGATTTGCATTACCGTAGGCACTTTGCTGATCCTGTTGGCCACTACGTTGGAGTTAAGTCTAAAGCGACCTGCTGACTGGCTGACCACGCTCTTTGTGGCAGCTTTCATTTTTGTGTATGCCTACGGAGGAGTGCTCAACTACAATTGCTTCTATGATCAATCAGAGACCGAGACCTACATGCCGGAAGTGCTGGCGAAAAGAGAGCGCTCAGGAAGAGGGACTAGCTACTACCTCGAACTAGCACCGTGGGGACCAAGGACCGAACGAAAGGAAGTAAAAGCATCTCGTGAGCTGTACCAAGCCCTTGAGGTAGGAGATCAAGTGAAGATCTCCATGAGGCAAGGCAAGATGGACATTCCTTGGTTTGAGGTGTCGACACGATGACATAAACAACCTTATCTTGGTTGGAGGACCTTGGATCTTGATACGGCGTACGCGACAAATCAGCATCACAAACGAGCATTCAGAGGGCTAGGGCGGCTAAAAAATTGGGATCCGAATGAGAATCGGTGTCTTCTTTTTGGTTTTTATATTCCAAAAAAAGGTGAGACTATTGCATATAACGCGGTAAAAATGCCAATTTGACCGTTATTTGCCGTACTGAGTTCGAAGTTTTAGGATTGCGCTTGTACAATACGTAGTTTACTATATCAGAACAATTTAGACTTAATCTGCCGCATCGTCATGATACGTTTTGTCCACTTTGTAAGGTATTCCGTCGGCTTTGTAGCGTCATTGATCTCTTGCATAGCATGGGCCCAGACAGATCTCAATGTCACGCTGACCGCTGGGGGTACGATTGCTCAAAAAGCGCTTACCTCCGATGGTACGATGGTGGTATATAGGGCCGACGCGGAAACCGCCGGTCAAGATGAGCTGTACAGCCTATCGACCTCTGGGGGCTCACCGACAAAGTTGAATGATGTCCTTCCGTCAGGTGGGGAGGTAAGGGACTTCTTGATCAGTGACGACGGTGTATACGTCGTGTATGAAGCAGGTCAAAATACCTCAGATATTTTTGAGCTATTCAGTGTACCTATCGGCGGTGGTACGGTCAACAACTTAAGTGGCACTATTGTGGCTGACGGAGATGTTCGCTCCTTTTTGATCGCTCCAGGGTCGAACTACGTGATCATAGACGGCGACTTGAGCACCAACAACGTCTTTGAACTGTATTCTGTGCCTATTGCGGGGGGATCGGCACCCACCAAGCTCAATGGTACGATGGTATCAGGGGGTGATATTACTAACTTAAGTGATCCTTATCAGGTCAGCGCAGATGGCAACTACGTGGTCTATCGGGCCGATGAAGATGTAAACAATCGAAATGAGGTTTTTAGTGTGCCGATTGCTGGCGGGGTAAGTGTGAAACTCAATGGCACCGTGGTTTCAGGCGGAAATACGGAAAGAGTATTGATTAGCCCCAACAGCGATTCTGTGATCTTTATTGGCGATCATGATATCGTGGGGGTGGACGAAATCTACGCGGCACCGATTACCGGTGGTTCAGTTGTCAAGCTCAATCCCGCACTACCTAGCGGTCGTTCGGTCACAACGTTCAACTTTGATATGGCCTCTGATGGTACCACGACCTGGGTGCTCTATCGGGCAGACCAGGACGCAGATAATGTCTTCGAGATCTACAGCGTGCCCATTACGGGTGGCACCCCGACCAAACTAAACGGAGCTCTCCCTTCAGGTGGCAACGTTTTGAGGGCTCTGATCAGTCCCGATGGCACCACAGTGGTTTATGTTGCTGATCAAGACGTAGTCAATCAAGATGAGATTTATGCAGTACCCATCGAAGGTGGAGCGAACACTAAGTTGAACGGGCCGGTCGTCTCGGGCGGGGATGTGTCCTTGATCTTCTTTAACCCAGTCATTACTGATGATAATTCTCGAGTAATCTATAAGGCGCAGCATGACGAGATAGGAACGATCGAATTATATTCCGCGCTTTTGGATGGGAGCGGTGCTACGAAATTGCACCCTTCCTATGTGCTATCCGACAGTGATATCCAACAAGTCAGGGTAAGCCCGGACGGGAGTACGGTCACCTATCGAGCAGACCAGGACATTAATGACGTCTTTGAATTATACCAAGTCAGTGCTGCGGGGGGTACGCCTGTAAAACTGCACAGCGATCTGACTACGGCCGATATAAGTTCAATTTTCTCTTACAGCGCTTCTAGTGGGGATCTGATTTTTCGCGGGGATACCGATGAAGATGGCACCATCAACTTGCTTTTTCAAGGGAGCTCGACACTGCCGGTTGAGTTGGTCTATTTCACTGCTAGCCGTAGATCCGATTCTGAGGTCCTTCTGTCATGGTCCACCGAGGGAGAGATCGATAACGAAGGCTTCGTGATTGAGGTGGCGAATAATGGTCTCGACTTTGAGCCTGCTGCTTTCGTGAAGGGGGGCGGGACGACAGACGAGCCACTGGGTTACAGTTACATTTTGGAAAGCAGAAGCCCAGCTTATTACCGTTTGAAGCAGGTGGATTTCGATGGTGATTTCGAATATGGCCCAGTGGAGTTTGTAGCTGGTCCCGGAAGTGTTTTCAGCTTCTCCGTTGCGCCTAACCCGACGACCGGTCCGATTGAGATTCGGCTCAATGCCGATGGTAATGACAATCCCTTGATTGACTTGACCGTAATGGATATCAATGGTCAGGTTTTGGTGAAGGATGCGAACCCTGTGGATGTGATCAACGAATCGTTAAGTAGGTATTTGTCGAAGCTACCCACTGGAATCTACTTGTTTGAGATCCGTGTGGGCACTAACAGATTGCTCGAGCGCATTGTAGTCCACTAGCTGTCTTCTTCTGTTGCCGTCAGCCACTCTCGAATGAAAAGCCGCGACCGGTCGAACACCTCAGGCCAGGGCGTGTCCAAGGGTTGATCGATGTCCTGCCAGAAGAGTTTGAACCACATCCCTCCGTCTTCGTCGGCATAGTATTCCCATCGCTCGGGCAGCTCCACCTGGGCTTCCACCTTGAAAAAGTGCCAATGCTGGTGCTCACCCTTGTGTTCAAAAGCCAAGTCACCGATCTGATGTGTGATGATTGCCTCGGTAATGCCGCTTTCTTCGGCGAGTTCTCTCAGCGCGGCATCCTCCAAATCTTCCTCAGGTTCTAGGGTCCCCTTCACAATTTGCTGCCTTTCTTGTGGGTGATTGAATACCAGCAACTGAATCCCACTATCACGCACTCGCGTGACGACCGGGACTACTTTATGAACGAGTCGGGGCATAAGACGAACATTCGCGGTTCAGGATCGCAAATTAGCGCATCGGCAATAGAAGGTGAAGAAGGTGATATTCTTGCAACGAGGGCTTCTGCAGGCTGTGATCCTACGCTTCCATCCGCAATGCAAGGACCGACTAGAGCGTATTCTGTCATTATGGGTCAGCCTCACAGCCGACGACCGAATGATGGCCCTCGTTGCAAGAATAT